>JAFROA010000060.1 GCA_017429885.1 Bacteroidales bacterium
AGTTGAAGCTTTGCCCGACAGAGAAAGTGTCGACTGGAGATGTCGGGTATATCATATCCGGAATCAAGAGAGCAGTTGAGGTTAAAGTCGGAGACACCATAACCCATTCGGCCCGTCCTTGCGAGAGCGCTATCGCTGGTTTTGAGGAGGTTAAGCCGATGGTTTTCGCCGGTATGTATCCTGTGCAGGCGGACAAGTTTGAGGAGTTGAGGGCGACACTTGAGAAATTCCAGCTCAACGACGCGTCTTTCGTGTATGAGCCGGAGTCCTCACTGGCTCTGGGGTTCGGATTCAGGTGTGGCTTCCTTGGCCTTCTGCATCTGGAGATAGTCCAGGAACGTCTGTTCCGGGAATTCAATATGGATGTCATCACGACCGTGCCTAACGTGTCTTATAAAGTTTACACCACCCAAGGTGAGGTCATTGATGTCCATAATCCTTCAGGGCTTCCCGCACCTACTCTCATCGACCACATCGAGGAGCCTTATATCAGGGCTCAGATCATATCCAAGACCGATTTCTACGGTCCGATCATGAAGCTTTGCATGGACAAGAGGGGCACGCTGATAGGGGAGCATTATATAACTTCCGACAGAGTGGAGCTCACCTATGACATGCCGCTTTCAGAGATAGTATTCGACTTCTATGACAAACTCAAGTCAATATCAAAAGGTTACGCTTCGTTTGACTACCATGTCATAGATTTCCGTCCGGCAAGGCTTGTCAAGCTGGACATCCTCCTGAATGGAGATCCTGCCGATGCGCTCTCCTCTCTTATCCACGAGGATCACGCCTATGATTTCGGACGCAAGATGTGCGTGAAGTTGAAGGAGTTGATTCCCCGTCAGCAGTTCGATATCGCGGTTCAGGCTGCTATAGGGGCTAAGATTATAGCGAGGGAGACCGTGAGGCAAGTCAGGAAAGATGTCACCGCCAAGTGTTACGGAGGAGATGTGACCCGTAAGCGCAAACTTTTGGAGAAGCAGAAGGAAGGTAAGAAAAGAATGCGCCAGATAGGAACCGTCCAGGTCCCGCAGAGCGCCTTCATGGCTGTCTTGAAACTTGATAGTTGATCATCGGATGCCTAAAGTCGCTATAATCATCACGATAAAGGAAGGAGACGACGGTTCCGCCGGTTGCCTTGAGGAGTGTCAACGTCAAGTTGACGCGATAGCCGCCGAGGGTAAATACTCTTTCTCGATTTTCTTGAATGACGAGGGGGAAGGTGGCTTTGCCGTCGCTTGGGAAAAGGTGGATAAAGGTGGAGAGGATTTTTTCCTGTGGATTGACCATGACCTGAACCTGTCCGAAGGAGCGATCGCTTGCCTGCTCGAGAATTCGGAGTTTCTTCGCCATAAGGCTGTGATCACCGGCACGGTGACCCGGCCGGACAGGAGTCTTGTCTTTGGTGGAAGGACTCGACGTGGCCGTCTGCTTGAGCCTGATCCGGTGATTCCTGTCCCTTGCCATCTGTTTGATATGTCCATAACCTTGGTCCCCGGATACGCTTTCTCCTGTCTCGAGACCCCTATAGACTTCTTCCGCGGGAGTCTTCTTTATTATGGCTATGGAAAAAAGGTGGTCAAAGCTGGCGTGGCGAGGATGATAGCGCCTGGAATCCTTGGTGTCACAGGCAGAAATACCGAGATTCCGGCTTGGAAGGATCCGGAAAGCACACTCAGGGAAAAAGCGGTGTGGTTATTCCGCTCTATTTTCAAATAAAAACCTTATATTTATAGTCTGTATAGATCAATAAACAGTTTAAAATACCACATAAGTTATGAAGCATCCTAAAATCGGTATCCGCCCGACCATCGATGGTCGCCAGGGCGGTGTTCGTGAAAGTCTGGAAGAGAAAACAATGACACTCGCCGCGAATGTGGCTGAGCTTATCTCATCAAATCTGAAGTATAGCGATGGCACACCCGTGCAATGCGTGATCGCTGACAGCACTATCGGCCGCGTCGCCGAGAGTGCCGCTTGTGCCGAGAAGTTCGAGCGTGAGGGTGTCTGGGGTACTATCTCTGTGACCTCCTGCTGGTGCTACGGCTCTGAGACGATGGACATGAATCCTCTTTGGCCGAAGGCCGTGTGGGGATTTAACGGGACAGAGCGTCCTGGTGCCGTGTATCTTGCCGCCGTGCTCGCCGCCCATGCCCAGAAGGGTCTGCCCGCTTTCGGAATATATGGACATGACGTGCAGGATTTGGATGACAACTCCATCCCTTGCGATGTCGCTGAGAAGATCCTCCGTTTCGCCAAGGCCGCTGTCGCTGTCGGTGAGATGAGAGGCGAGTCATACCTCTCAATCGGTAGTGTGACAATGGGTATCGCCGGATCTATCGTGGACTGCGATTTCTTCCAGAAGTACCTGGGAATGAGGAATGAGAGCGTCGACGAGGTAGAGATCCTCCGTCGTATGGATCTTGGAATTTACGATCCTGAGGAGTACGCTAAAGCAAAGGCATGGGTCGAGAAATACTGCATGCCGCAGGAAGGATGGGACAAGAACCGTCCCGAGAAGCAGAAAACCCGTGAGGAGAAGGACAAGGATTGGGATTTCGTCACCAAGATGACCATAATCGTGATGGATCTGCTCCATGGCAATCCTAAACTCAAGGAGCTTGGATTCAAGGAAGAGGCACTTGGCCATAACGCCATCGCCGGAGGTTTCCAGGGCCAGCGCCAGTGGACAGACTGGATGCCTAACGGAGACTTCACCGAGACTCTCCTCAACACCAACTTCGACTGGAACGGCCGCCGTGAGCCCACCATTCTCGCCACCGAGAACGACTCCCTCAACGGCGCCGCCATGTTACTCGCACACCTTGTGACCAACCTGCCGCAGATTTTCTCGGATGTCCGCACATATTGGAGCCCCGAGGCTGTCAAGAGGGTGACTGGTAAGGAACTCACCGGGAAGGCCGCGCCTGGAATCATCCACCTCATCAACTCCGGAGCAACCACGATGGATGGCTGTGGCCAGAGTGTGGACGCCGAAGGCAAGCCTGTGATGAAGACCTTCTGGGAGATGACTGACGAAGATGAGAAGAAGTGCCTGGAGAATTCCTGGTGGATGCCGGCTGACCGCGACTATTTCCGTGGCGGCGGATTCAGCGTTCATTTCGTCTCGAAGGGTGACTTCCCCGCCACTATGATGAGAATCAACATTGTGGACGGCCTCGGTCCCGTGCTTCAGATCGCTGAGGGTTGGGTCGTCAATGTCGAGCCGGAGATTCACGATGTCCTTGACAAGCGCACAGACCCGACATGGCCTACCACCTGGTTCACCCCTCGCCTTGATCCCAGCAAGGATGCGTTCAAGGATGTTTACAGTGTGATGAATAACTGGGGAGCCAACCACGGAGCGATCTCTTACGGCCATATCGGCGCTGACATGATCACCTTGGCCTCCATGCTGAGGATCCCTGTGTGCATGCATAACGTGGCCGATGCTGACATCTTCCGCCCGGCTGCCTGGAATGCGTTTGGTATGGATAAGGAGGGTGCTGATTTCCGCGCCTGCGCCAATTTCGGACCTATCTACAAATAGTATATGGCCAAAGAGAAACTGGTGGAGAGCAAGTATCTCTTCATCTTTATCCTAATCACTTCACTCTTCGCCCTCTGGGGGTTCGCCAATGACATCACCAACCCGATGGTGGCGGCCTTCCAGACGGTGATGGAGCTTTCAGCCGCTAAAGCCTCACTGGTCCAGTTCGCCTTCTATGGCGGATATGCCACTATGGCCATACCGGCGGCGCTGTTCATCCGGAAGCACAGCTACAAGAGCGGTATTTTGCTTGGTTTGGCGCTATATGCGATCGGGGCGTTCCTGTTCATCCCGGCTGCCCAGTTCCAGCAGTTCTCGTTCTTCTGTGTTTCTCTTTATGTCCTGACTTTCGGTCTGGCTTTCCTTGAGACGACTGCCAACCCGTTCATACTCTCGCTCGGTTCGAAGAGCAATGCTACCCGCCGTCTCAACCTGTCCCAATCATTCAATCCGATGGGCTCGTTGATGGGTATGAGCGTGGCGTCGTTCATCGTTCTGCCCCAGCTATTGTCCGACAAGAGGGACGCCGCTGGAAATATCATATTCCCAGCCCTCTCCGAGGCGGAAAAGGCAGACATCAGGCTTCATGACTTGGCGGTCATCCGTAATCCCTATGTAATCATCGGGATCGTTGTGGTGGTCGTGCTCGTCATCATTGCCCTCGCGAGGGTACCCAAGACTGAGATCCAGCCAGAGAAGACCAACAGCACCGGGAAGACCCTGTCAAATCTCTGGCATAACAAGATTTACAGGGAAGGCGTTCTGACTCAGATGTTTTATGTTGCCGCCCAGATCATGACCTGGACCTTCATCATCCAGTATGCAGACAATCTGGGGATCAATAAGGCTACAGCCCAGACCTACAACATCATCGCAATGGCTCTCTTCCTTTGCGGAAGGTTCATCGCGACCGCTTTGATGAAGTATGTCAATTCCAGCCGTTTGCTTGCGATCTTCGCCACAGGGGCAGCCTTGTGCACCATAGGCGCCATAAGCATTGTCGGCATGGGTGGACTGTATTGCCTGATGGGGATCAGTGCCTTTATGTCGCTCATGTTCCCCACCATTTATGGTATCGCTCTTGAGAATGTCGAGAACCAGGACGCCAGCCTTGGAGCCGCTTTCCTGGTTGAGGCCATCGTGGGAGGAGCCATAATGCCACCACTTCAGGGAATGATCATAGACCAGAAGGTTATTCTTGGCCATCCTGCGGTCAACGTGTCCTTCGTCTTGCCGCTAATCTGTTTCATCATAGTTTTCCTCTATGGTGTGAGGTCTTATAAGGCGAGACGTCAGGTTACAGCGAGCTGATAATCCAGAGGCAGCCTATAAGCAGTTGGACGGCTTTATCGTCCAGTAGAATAAGAAGTTCCGGGCATATCCCGAGACCAGACAGCGCGATCGTGGTGACCGAAAGGACCATGACCGCGCTTGTCAGTGGAAGGGCGGTCAAGTTGGTGATAATGAAATATTTCGGGAAAGTATGGAACCGGTACCATACCAGCGGGGCGGTGAAGGCCTGGCACGAAATCGACAAGGCCGCTCCTTCCCAGATCTTCCTCATAGGATCCATTCTACCCCGCACGCCCTCCGCTTTCGGGTAGAGATTATCCAGATTAGGATAAATCACGGCGATTCCAGCGATGGCCAGATAAGAAAGCTGGAATCCGAGTGAGGATATGACCTCCGGACTCAGAGCCAGTTGGACTGTCAGAGCGAAGATAAGTGTCCCGATGGTGAAGCGGCTCCTGCCTGTCAACCTGGCGGTCTCACCTATGGTGATGAACAGAAAGGCTCTCACTATCGACGGGGCGGCACCGGTCATCAAGGTGTAGAAGCCAGCGGCGCATATATTCAAGATGTATCTTGTCGTCTTGGCAAATGGGCTATTTCTCAAAGGCGCCGTGAGTTTTGATAGAATGAGGTATAATATGCCCATGTGAAGCCCTGAGAGGGCAAGGATGTGGGAGGCTCCGCTCGCTCGGAA
>JAFROA010000061.1 GCA_017429885.1 Bacteroidales bacterium
GTTGAGCGCCGCATAGAAATTGTCTCCGGCAGGCACGACACTCGCCAGATACTTGCGCACCAGGTCGGGATGTTCCTTAACGGCTTCTGAGAAGCTGCAGAATATGATTCCTTTCTCAGCGAGGGAAGCCCGGAATGTGGTGGCAACCGACACTGAGTCGAAGACAGCGTCTACTGCCACGACTCCGGCGAGAGCCTCGCGTTCTCGTACTGGAATGCCCAATTTCTCGAAAGTCTCCTCAAGCTTCGGGTCAATCTCCTTGGGCCTATCAGAGTTTTTTTTAGGGGCGGCGTAGTATATAATGTCTTGGAAATCAATAGCTGGCAAATCGAGATGCCCCCACGTGGGCATCTTCATCGACTGCCATTTCCGGAAAGCGTCAAGGCGGAATTCCAGCAGCCAACCGGGTTCTTGCTTAAGAGAGGATATGGTCCGTATGATGTCCTCATTAAGGCCTTTGGGGATGAAGTCCTGACGGATGTCCGTCACAAACCCTTCCTTGTATTCCTGTGAGGTTATCCCTTCAATTATCTTATCTTCTTCTCTTTGATCCATCGTCATTTCTCCATTATGCAAAGATAACTAAAATAAGTATCTTTGTCTTCTGTGATTTAACATTGAGCGATATGAACACTTTCGGCAGGAATTTCATGGTGCAAATATTTGGAGAGTCTCACGGAGAGGCCATCGGTGCCGTGATTGATGGTGTCAAGGCAGGGATGCCACTCTCAAAAGAGGATTTCATGGGAGATATTCTTCGCCGTAAGAGCGGTGCTAAGGGTACTACCCCAAGAGTCGAGTCAGACGAGCCGGAAATCCTGAGCGGGGTCTTTGAGGGACACACGACAGGCGCCCCGATCGCTGTCATATTCAGAAATAATAACACAAGATCTGTTGATTACGAGGCGCTTAAAGATGTGCCGCGCCCAGGGCACGCAGACTACACCGCCTCCGTGAAATGGAATGGGTTCAATGATCCACGTGGAGGAGGTCATTTTTCCGGCAGACTCACCCTGCCTTTGGTTGCCGCTGGAGTCATCGCCAAGAAGCAGTGCGGATTCTCTTTCAAGGCCGATCTTATTGAGGTTGGCGGAGAGGCCGATAAGGCCAAATGGACCGCTCTTCTGGATGCGACAGCAAAAGAGGGCGACTCTCTAGGAGGAATTGTGGAATGTCATGTCGATGGCGTTCCCGCCGGCCTCGGAGAGCCGTTTTTCGACTCTGTCGAGTCTCTGATTTCCCACGCTGTATTCTCCATTCCAGGTGTCCGCGGCATAGAGTTCGGTGACGGCTTCGCCGCCTCCCGCATGAAAGGCTCCGAACACAATGATGCCTTACTGCCGTGGGCGCTGCCGAGCTTAGGCCGTACTCAGCCGCAGCAAAGCGAGGATGGACTCGGCCGGGCCCGGACAGCGCCCCGGCAAGCAGTCGTGAAGAATGGTGCGGGAGGAGTGAATGGAGGGATCACGAACGGGGCGCCGATAGTGTTCCGAGTGGCCTTTAAACCCACTTCCAGCATCGCCAAAACCCAGAAAACACTAAACATCAAGACCGGCGAGCCCGTTGACCTCAATGTCCCGGGCCGCCACGACGTATGCTTCGCCCTTCGCACCCCAGTCATCGTCGAAGCCGTCGCGGCTATAGTCCTTGCCGACTTGGCTTAGCCTTTATCCCTTAATTTACCACGGCAAAAGAATAGACACTTCTCCCAGCCTGCTTCCAGAGTAAGTTCCCGTTTTTATAGGTGTATGCGCTATTCTTGTCACTGAACACGAAGTACACATCACCGTTCTTCGACACCTGGACTTTTCCGCCAGCATGGAAATATGAATCATCTGACTCTGGAGACAGTGTATATAACACAGCGTCATTTTTGTAAACCACCAGATCTCCTCCCCAGGATATCGAAGTGGATATGATATACATGTCCTTCCCGTGGAAACTGATATAGTGATCCCAGGTTGAGATATTTTCCCTTAAGGCCTTCACGAATTTTCCATTCTTGTAGATATTCAACGCCTTCCCGCAGGTCAAAGTCCAGATATTCCCGTCTTGGTCAAGCGCCACATCAAGGCCGGTTTCATCGGAACCTCCGTCAGAAAGTGTCTGTTCAGAGACCTCGAATTCTTTCGTGATAGTCCAAAGTTTCGCTGTCCGCTTCCCGAACACATCCACGCTGGCTCCGGTCACATAGGCGATACCGTCGGCTGTAACGACCATGTTCGAAGAAGATCTTTGGTTCTCCGGAGCATTTGTTGTCGAGAGCGTCTTTTTTAAGATCTCCCTTTCGGTCGCGATATCATATACCATGACACTCAGATTATTACCGCCGGTTGACAACAAATAGTAGAGTCTCCCGACTGCCTCCCCCTTAAGGCATCCCATTGTATACATGGGAGCTATCTTGGCCCCA
>JAFROA010000062.1 GCA_017429885.1 Bacteroidales bacterium
GTCGTTTTGGCGCCAACAAGATGAGAGTCTACTGTGTCCAAAACGCTCCGTACACTTTGATGTATGACTCGTGGAAGGCTGACTCCAGGGATTTGGTACCCATTAGCCCGGAGGATTCCAGAAAGAACGCCGAGGTCATATTAGCGAAGGTCCTTTCCAACAGGAAACCGCCGTACAGCCTTGCTGGAGGCATGTTTGATGTTCTCAAGGCATCAGGTGGAGATTTCTTCAAGGTCTCAAATGACGACATTGTCTACTGGCTCTTGCAGTTCTTCAATACTGAGGGATATGACATATTCCCGGCAGCGGCTTCGGCTGTCGCGGCCTTGAAGAAGGCGCTGGATGAGGGGGTTGTGAAGAAGGATGAGACAGTGATGTTGAATATCACGGGAGCGGGGATGCTCAATGCCACCAAGAAGGGGTTTGAGCTCAAGAAACCAGACCTCATCCTCAGCACCGACCTTTCCGCCGAAGAAGTCATCGCCTCCGTCGACAGCCTCTTCTAGCCATTTACCTTTAGGTATCACCAAGGTCAAGTGTCGAGGAGTCATCCCCTGTCGGAACTCCGTTCGCTTCGCTCACTCCGGCCCCTCCCAACGCCATCGTCGTCCTCGCTTCGCTCAGACTCGTTGTCGTCGGGCCCCTCCCCCTGCCCACTGTCCGGGGGTGGACAGGTCCTCCAGGGAGTGACTCCTCGCCACTGTCTCCATTCGGCCGGTGGCGTCCCCGACGGGGGCCTAGGAGAATGGACGTAGCGAGCGAAGGCCAGGCCGGCAAGAGGCGAGCGTCTGTCTGAGGGCCGTCAGGCCCGAGTTAGCGAGCGGCCGAGCATGGCCGATGCGAGTAGTTCAGTCGACGTGGTACCCCGGAGGGGAGCGCCACCGGACGATAGAAACACAGTTTAGTATTAGTTGATTATGATGAAGAGGATTATTTTAGCGATCATCACTTTGGGAGCTGGCGTCATGTCATGGGGGCAGACGCTTGATTCAAGACTGGGGCACAACGGGAAGTACGTGTGGAAGATGTCCAAGGAATCTGAGACAAGAGCCACTGCAGCCGAATTGTCCGCAGCCGGTTTTGACGACTCCTCCTGGATGGAAGCCATTGTGCCTGGGACAGTTCTGACATCATTAGTCGAAAACGGAGTGTACCCGGAGCCATATTATGGAACCAACAACAAGATCTCGGAAAAGAAGATCCCCGACATCATAGACACAGGAAGGGAGTTCTGGACATATTGGTTCAGGACAGAATTCGACTCCCCCGCCCTGAAAGAAGGAGAGCGAGTCTGGCTCCATCCACAAGGGATCAACTACAGGGCCGAATGGTGGTTGAACGGCCACCTGGTCAGTGTCATGGCAGGAATGTTCAATGACGACCTCATTGACATCACCGACTTCGTCAGCAAGGACGGCCACAACGCCCTGGCCGCGCTAGTGAAACCAGTGGATATTCCAGGAACAACCATGCCCAAGCCATGGGGAGCCCCCGGAGAGAACCGCAACGGAGGCGACGGCGATATCGGTTGGAACACCACCCAACTCATGACAGTCGGCTGGGACTTCTCGTACGACGACGGTATACGTGACCGCAACACCGGCATCTGGAAATCAGTTGAGGTCTTCAAGACCGGACCAGTCAGGCTGGACTCCCCTTTCATCAGGAGTTCCTTTCCTGATCAAGATTTGTCAACCGCGGCTCAGACAGTAACTGTCGGACTGGTGAACCCTGCCAGCGGTTTCCAGAACAACACACCAGTGAAATGCCTTGTGAGCGGTGAGATTGAGGGAACAGGAATCTCATTCTCAAAAGAAGTCTCGCTGATCCGTGGTGAGGAACCGTTGGTCACATTCACACCGGAGGAATATCCCCAACTCGTTATTAAGAATCCCAGGCTCTGGTGGCCAAAGAACAAAGGTTCCCAGGAACTCTACAAACTTAAGCTTTCCGTCTCTGTGGGAGGGGCTGTATCGGACTCCAAGGAAGTGACATTCGGTATCAGGGACGTCCAAGTCACCACCGACACTCCTGATGGTTCGAAAGTATTCATTGTCAATGTAAAACGCATGTTCAACAGGGGCAGCAACTGGATCCCTGAAGCCATGCTGCGAACCAATGACGACAGGATGCGGACCGAATTGGCCTACACGGACCAGTCGGGAATCAACTTCCTCAGGCTTTGGGGCGGCGGAATCGCGGAAAGCGACCTCTTCTACCAACTTTGCGACGAATACGGTATCATGGTCTGGCAAGAGTTCTGGATGACAGGCGACACCCGCCACCCGCACGACAAGTCAATCTATTTCAATAATGTGGCTTCAACCGTGAAGAGAATCCGCAACCACCCGTCCATAGTATTCTACGTGGCATCCAATGAAAGCACCGAGGTTAGCGGCACCCCTTCCCTGCTGGATCATCTCGATGGCACCCGTCCGTACCAAATGCAGTCCGAATGCGACGGAATCCACGACGGGAGCCCCTATAAGCAGGTCAACCCAATGAGGCACTATACCAATACGGCCTCCGACCGCGGTAGCCGTGTTGACGGCTTCAATCCTGAATATGGCGCCCCGACCCTGCCCGTGATTGAGACTCTCAGGAAAATGATGCCTGAGGACAAGCTCTGGCCGATTGATAAGCCAACATGGAACTATTTGGACGGCAACGGATTCCACTTGATGACCACTCTCTACGACGATATGGTCCGCTGCTATGGGGAGCCCTCCGGAATAGAGGACTACGCCCGAAAAGGGCAGCTTGTCGGAGCCATGAACTCAAAGAGCATCTGGGAGGTCTGGAATTATAACCGTCTTGATGACGGCGACCGCTTCTGCTCCGGACTCCTTTTCTGGTACCATAACTGCCCCAATGTCCAAGTCTGCGCCAGGATGTGGGACTATTACCTGGAGCCGACCGCATCGCTGTATCACACGATGCATTCGCTTGAGCCTCTGCATGTTCAGTTCGATTACTTAAAGAATACTGTCAGTATTATCAATGACTGCCCGGAGCCAGTTCCGGCCCTCAAGTTGAAAGCCAGACTGTACGACCTCTCAAGCAAACTCGTGAAGTTATGGGATATCCCGGTTGACGCCCCGGCAGAGACGGCGTTGGATGATGTGCTGACTCTCGAATTTCCAGAGAGTATCTCTCAAGTCCACTTCATCTGCTTAACGCTGACAGACAAGACAGGGCAGCAAGTATTATCTGAGAACTTCTACTGGCGCTCTAAAGACTCCTACGAGGGCCCTCAAACTGTGACGGGCCCATGCACCTCAGGTTTCGAGCAACTGCAGGATATGCCCAAAGCCTCAGTCAAGGTAATTAAGCGTGTACTTCCTGGCGGAGACATTGAAGTGACCATGAAGAACACATCTTCCAAGATAGCGTTTTTCAACAGGTTACAACTCAGGGACGATTCCGGCAATCCCATCCACGGAACAATGTATTCAGACAATTTCGTGACCCTCCTACCAAGGGCTTCCAAGACTATATATATCAAGCCAGCGGCATGTTCACCCGCCGCGGCAAAAGTCTATTTCGAGGGATGGAATTCCGGAAACAAAACTCTATAGAGGCATGGTGACCATAATCATCATACTTGTCACCGCCGCTGTCAGCGTTCTTTGCTTCTATGGCACTCTTGACATCGATGCGTTGAAATTCAACGCCTACGGTGTCGCACACCGGGGGCAGTGGCACAGAACGCTAACCTACGGCCTGGTACATGGAGGGTGGGGACACCTGTTCTTCAACATGCTGACCCTCTATTTCTTCGGCGATGTGGTCGAGAAGTATTTCGCGGCGGCCTTCGGAGCGAAGACTGGAGTGATCCTTTATATCGCTCTCTACGTCAGCGCTATCGTTGTCTCGACAATCGGTGATCTGATCAAGTATAAAGACAACCCGTCTTACAATGCCGTGGGAGCCTCCGGGGCAGTTTCCGCAGTGCTTTTCGCATCGATACTTTTCGAGCCGAAAATGGGAATATACATTTACCTTATTCCCATCCCGGTGCCGGGCTACATTTTCGCGCCTCTATACTTGCTGTATTGCTGGTATATGGCCAAGAGGAATATGGACAACATCGGTCATACAGCCCACTTCTGGGGAGCGGTATATGGCTTCCTGTTCCCCATATTCCTGAGGCCAGACATTATCACTCACTTCCTGATGAAGCTCGGATTGGCCGCATAAGGCCACCACGTTAACGTTTCTCGTAGTCCTCTAGGGCGGCGAAAGCTTTGGGGGCGAGAATGATTATAGCCACGACATTGACCCAGGCCATCAGCCCTACCCCGATGTCGCCCATCGTCCACACCGTATTGGCTTCCTTCACAGCTCCGAAAACTACGGAACCCAGAATCACGACCTGAAGGATTCTGATGAGTATTTTCTCCACTTTGGGAGAGATTCCCTCTTTAAGGTTACACAAGTACAACACACTGGACTCCGAGTAGAAATAATAGGCCATCACGGTCGTGAACACGAAGAAGGCCAGGGCGATACTGACAAAGACGCTTCCGAAGCCGCCGATCACGGAGTCAACAGCCGCCTGGGTATATCCGACATAGTTGGCGCCGAGGCCCGGGTCGTTTGCCACGAGCATCTCCCCCGTCTTGGCATCCAGGATGTTGAAGGTCCCGGCTGAGAGGATCATGAGGGCGGTGGCGGTACAGACCAGGAGGGTGTCTACATATACCGAGAAAGCCTGGACCAGACCCTGCTCCGCAGGATGCTTCACATCAGCGGAGGCGGAAGGGATGGCACCGGTACCTTGCCCAGCCTCATTGGAGAACAGCCCTCTTTTGACTCCCATCATGATGGTCGAGCCCAGGATACCTCCACATAAAGGATTTACTCCGAACGCGTTCTGGACTATAAGTGACAATAGTCCCGGGATCGCTTTCCAGTTCAGGGCAAGAATCACGATCGAAATCAACACATACACGACAGCCATGAACGGAGTGACCAGAGAGGCTGCCTTGGCGATTCTCTTGACTCCCCCCACGATAACGAGCCCAAGTATGAACGCCAGCACCAGGCCAGAGATCAGAGGGTTTATCCCGAAGGAGTTCATGGCCGCGGCGGAAAGACCGTTGGACTGGACCGTGGGCAGCAAAAGACCGGTAGCGACAATGGTCACAACAGCGAAGAGGATGGCCATCCAGCGTGCCTTAAGTCCTTTCTCAATATAAGTCGCTGGACCGCCTCTGAAGCCGGTATGATGTGAGAACTTGAATATCTGCGCCAATGTCGACTCCACATAGGCCGTGGAAGCGCCGAAAAAAGCGATTATCCACATCCAGAATATAGCTCCCGGACCACCAAGGGCTATAGCTGTGGCGACTCCGACGATATTCCCTGTACCGACCCTGCCGGAGAGGGCGATGCAGAAAGCCTCGAAGGACGAGACCCCTTTTTTCTCGGAATCCTTATCCCTCTTGCGGAACAACAGCCTGGTCATGAGACCTATACGCCGGATCTGGACAAACCGGGTGCGAGTGGAGAAATACAAGCCGGCACCGACCAGTAAGACAACCAGAGCCGGACTCCAAATGACATTATTTATCGCGGATACAATCTTCTCGAACATGCTCAAATATAGGAATTTATATCAAAACGCAAGAAGAAAATCCTTATTAAAACGAAAAAGGCCGGCACAACCGGCCGGCCTTGTATCAACGCTTGG
This sequence comes from Bacteroidales bacterium, assembly GCA_017429885.1. GTDB lineage: Bacteria > Bacteroidota > Bacteroidia > Bacteroidales > UBA932 > Cryptobacteroides. The sequence goes on from JAFROA010000062.1 coordinate 5,696, forward strand.
ATGATCACTTCTCCTCCTTCGGGGCGAGGGCGCACCATACGATGGCGCTGAGAGCTCCACCCACGAGAGGGGCCACGATGAAGACCCAGAGATCCTTCAGAGCCTGACCTCCAGCGAAGAGGGCGGGTCCGATTGAACGGGCGGGGTTGACGGAGGTACCGGTCAGGTTGATGCACACGAGGTGGATCAGCACGAGGGAAAGACCGATAGCGAGTCCAGCGAAGTTGCCGGCTCCAACCTTGCCGTCAGTGGTACCGAGGACCACGAGGACGAACAGGAAGGTAGCGACTACCTCAACGAGGAACGCACCACCGACTCCACCGGCTCCGGCGACACCGTTGCAGCCAAGTCCAGCGGGATTGGCACCGGCGAAAGCGGCAGAAGGGGTCATGACCTTAGCGAAAAGGAGAAGGAGAGCTCCAGCGACGACGGCACCCACAATCTGTCCGCACCAGTAGCCGCAGGCGTCCTTCCAGCTCATACGGCCGGAGAGGGCGACACCAAGGGTTATGGCTGGATTGATGTGGCAACCAGA
>JAFROA010000063.1 GCA_017429885.1 Bacteroidales bacterium
CGTACGCCCGTGATCAGTCGTCACGATGATCATCCAATCCTCTCCGAAATTCTTCTGGCGATACTGGACAGCTTTCCAAACACGGTCAATCTGTTCTCCAGCCTTGAGAATGTATTCGTCGAAATATGAGCCGTTCCCGTACATGTGAGAAGCGTCGTCGGTGTACCAGAGATATACCCAGCTGAGGTCCGGGGCATTCTCCCGTATACACTTCTCAGCCTCGATGGAGACCCGCTCATCATAGTCAAATACATGCAAGTCTTTCTCCTTATCCGGGAAGTTCTCCTTATCCAGATCATATCCATCCCGGACATAATCTATCTTAAGATTTCCGGTCTCAGGCTTCCCCTCACCGAGAAGAACGGTACGATTATCAGTCCAACTGGAGAAGATGGCTGTAGTGAGGGGCTTGGGTTGCGCCTTGGCGATCCTGAAAATCGACCAGTAATTGTGGTTCGGAGAAAGATTACTGTTGCCGAAAACATTATGTTTATTGGCCCACACTCCGGTCAACATGGTGTTGTACCCGACCGCTGAGATTGTGGGGGTCTCGTTGTACAGTCCAGTCTCACCACCGACATAGCTGGCTCCGAAAGCCCCGGTGCGGGCAATATCATATATCACAGGCACCTGAAGTCTCTCGATCACATCCTTGGGTATGCCGTCAACAATGATTATAACCGCTTTCCTTTCCTTCGCGGAGACGTTGAAGAAGGAAAACGCGATCAATGTGAATACCAAAAATCTTTTCAACATAGTTTAATTGTTATTTAGTTAACTCCTCGAATTGGCTTCGCATACTCGAGAGCAGCTCTGGCATCTTTCCGGCAAGATCCTCCTGCTGAGCGGGATCTTCCGCCAAATTCCAGAGAGTCTCCGCATCGTTATTCCCAAGCTCAATCCCGGTCTGGTTATATTTCGCTCCCTTGTACGAAGGAATGTAAACATAATTACCGTGCCTCAACGCCAGCTTTTGCTGGGCCTCAAGAACCTGAACCTCCCTGCCCTTGGACAGGTCCTTGCCAAGCAGCACATCCGGATATGACTCACTGTCAAGACCTTCCGGAACATCTCCTCCTAGGTATTCCCCAAGCGTGGCGAACAGATCCATCTGGCAGAAATAAGCCTTGGAGTCAGCGGGAGCTATATGTCCCTTCCAGTAAATAATCATGGGAATATGGGTCCCGGCATCAAAGAGGCTGTACTTTCCTCCTCTCAAGCCATTGTCCGGATCATGCCCTTTCTCTTCCGCAAGCTCTTTTCCCAGATCCTGATAACCGTCCTGGAGAACCGCCCCGTTGTCGGAGGTGAATATCACTATCGTGTTGTCGAGTATCCCCAAGGAGTCAAGACAAGCTATCGCCTGCCCTACGCACCAGTCCGCCTCCACGACCGTATCGCCGCGGGGACCAAGCCCGCTTGAACCAACAAAACGAGGGTTCGGGACACGAGGCACATGTGGCTGATGCAAGCCATAGTACAGGAAGAAAGGCTCGTCTTTATGGCTGACCATGAATGACTTGACTTTTGACAGGAAATAGTCGGCCATTGTGTCATCCTTCCAACGGGCCTTGTGTCCTCCTTTCATGAAACCAATTCTCGGTATTCCATTCACAATGGTCCCTTGATGGCCATGATCCCATTTCATGGTCATCATCTCGGGATTAGTGATGGCCGTGGGCTCTCCGGGGAAATTCTCCTTATAATTGACCAGAATAGGATCATCCGGATCCAGCCCCTGTACAAGTCCGTTTTCCACATAAACAGTAGGGACACGGTCCACTGTCGCTGGGATGAGGTTGGTGTAATCGAAGCCGAGAGTATTGCCGGAAGGGGTAATTTCCTTGTTCCAGTCCGTCTTGCCGTATCCCATTCCAAGATGCCATTTGCCGACAGCGGCTGTGGCGTATCCAAGCCCCTGCATCATCTTGGGGAGAGTGGGTGACTGGGGATCTACAAGAAGGGGAGCATCTCCTGGAAGTATTTGAGCGTCAGGGTTTCTCCAAGGATACATTCCGGTGAACAGCCCGAAACGGGATGGGGTGGATGTGGCGCTTGTGGCATAGGCGTTCCGCATCAGCAGCCCATCTTGGGCCAGGGCGTCGATGTTCGGCGTGTTGATGGTCTGGCTTCCGTAGCAGCTGACATCCCCTAGGCCGAGATCGTCGGCGACTATCAAAAGGACATTCGGCCTGGGAGCCTTGGTCTCATTTCCTCCGCAGGCGGCGGAACCGATGGCGATCGCCGGAAGAATCAGTCTTGATGGTCTCATAATAATCATGTTTATGCGAAGATAGCGCGAACTATCCTTAAAACAAAAAAGATGGGTATATTTGAGGTCATGAAAAAGATTCTATCATTAGCGGCGGCCGCGGCGGCTATTCTCGTCCTTTCCGGATTCAGCGGCAAGGAAAAATCCTCATGGGGAGACTATGCCGTCGCATGTGGCGACAAAGACCTGTACATCGTTGACACCAGGACTTCTTCGCTGGATTC
>JAFROA010000064.1 GCA_017429885.1 Bacteroidales bacterium
TCCGGTCCCCCCTCTTAACGTGCCGAGGGTGGCAGTGGTCGAGCATGTCAAGGTGCTACCGGGAACGACCGCATGCTGAAATACCCATCGGTATTTAAGGAAGAAAATGATGGCGGCGGTAAGAAGGCCGCTGTATTGGGCGATAAAAGTGCCCCATGCGATTCCGGTGAAACCGATTCCGGTGAATGAGGTGCCTGGGACGCCGAGAGCGAGGAAGATGCTGGCGACTATATTCATCCCGTTCACCATGAGATCCGTCAGCATCGAGCTGAAAGTGTCCTGCATCCCGATGAACCAGCCCCTCATCACCATCAGGCTCAACGTGGCTGGTGCGGCCCAGACACGTATATAGAAGTATTTGAGAGCCAGGTTCTTGACCTCATCTGAGCATTGAACGAAGAGGAACATCAGCTTCTGGAAAGGCCACTGGACCGCGATCAGGATGAGCGCTGACAAGAGCGCTGCCATAAGGGCATGTTTAAGATTATCCAGACAGCCACTCCAGTCCTCCCTTCCGTAAGCCTGGGCAGTGAGTCCGCCGGTTCCGGCTCTCAGGAAACCGAAGTTCCAGTACATCATGTCGAACATGAGAGAGCCGATGGAGACTCCGCCGATGAGTGCTGCGGCTGAGGCGTCCAGGTGCCCTGCCACGGCGATATCGACCAGACCTACCAAAGGAACAGTCAGGTTTGCCAGGATGCTTGGCAGGGCGAGCCTCAGTATCTCCTTATTCAGCGATCTCAAGTTAGTGCGATGTATTCTTCTGGAGTTAGTATTTCCGGCATCTGGAACTCTTTTGTCAGACCTTTGCCAACGTGGAAATCCCTGGGGTTATGGGTGATGATGATATGGCATTCTCCAGCCGTGGCGCATGTGAGTTGCAAGATATCCTCGAAGTCGGGGCCACTAAGCATAAGTGCTTGCTGGAATTGAGAGTTGTCCATAGGGATTATCTCCATGACAGAGGATATCTGTTTGAGAGTAGGTACTATCAGGGAATGGGGAAGGGTCTTTCTTAAAACATATGCGACATTAGCCATTGAGAGCACAGAGAGACAGACCTGTATATCACAATTCTCTTGCTTTTGGAGTATTCGAGCGGCGGTGTCAAATCCTGGCCTCTCTTGTATCAGGTCAAGAATGATATTAGTGTCGAAAAACACTCTCGGTCTCATTTGGACAAGATATAGTTAAGTCTTTCATCATCAATGTCTTCTGGAAGAATTGATGGTTTAGCTATACCTATAAGGGATAGAACCCGTTGAGCGGTGACCCCTTCTGGTGCTGGCCTATTCTTGGGAGATGCGTCTTCTTCCAACAAGTCTTCTATGTAGCGCTTCAATGACACTCCCTTTTTTTTAGCTTTGATACTCAACACCCTGAATGTCGGGTTTTTGATATCGATTAGTTTTCTCGTTGTCGCTCCCTGCATATCGTATATATTTTCCGTAAATATATATATAATTTATGAGAGAACAAAACAAAGATTCTTCGCTTCGCTCAGAATGACAGGATCAGACATGGGTTATGACAGGATCAGACATGTTTCCGGAAATATTTTCCGATGACGGGGAGGGAGGATAGCGGAAGGTCACGCCAGACGATGAGGGCGCAGAAAGCAAGGATTAGCAGTATGTTGACTCCGAGTGCAGCCCAGGTGCTCAAGTGGTTGTTGGCCAGGACCATACCAGCGTAAAGCGCTGTCGCGGCGAGGCAGTAGATAAATATGTCCAAAAGTGGATAATCAATCCTGTATTTCTTCTGGCCGACGAAATATGAGAGAAGGGTGGCGGTGCCGTAACCACCGACTCCGGCCCAGGCGCAAGCCATATAACCAATCTTCGGAATGAAGATGAAGTTGATGGCGAACAACACGAGGCAGCCTATCCCAGAGAATAAGGCACCCCAGAGCGTCTGGTCTGTGAGTTTGTACCAGAACGAAAGGTTGAAAAACACCCCCATCAATATCTCCGCCACCATCACGATCGGGACAACCTTCAGACCGACACGGTAGTCCTCTCCGATTATGTATTTGAGGATGTCTATGAAGCCTATGACGCAGAGGAAAGCCAGTAACGTGAAGATAATGAAGTACTTCATCGCCTTGGCATAGGTCTCTTTACTGTCTCTTTCTGAGGAACTTCCGAATACAAAAGGCTCATAGGCATATCGGAAAGCCTGGGTTATCATCGCCATTATCATAGCGATTTTGATGCAAGCCCCGTATATTCCCAATTGTACGTCGCCGTCAGGACCCTTATAGACTTTAGGGAACATAATCTGCGATGCGGTCTGATTCAGGATTCCGGCAACACCTAGCACAAGGATCGGCCAGCTGTATGAGAGCATCCGCTTCATAAGGCTCCAGTCGAATCCATGCTTGAAGCCCTTAAGTTCCTCTATGAAGAACAGGGTCATGAACGCCGTGCAGAATAGGTTGATATAGAATACCCACCCGACCTGGATGCCGTCGTCATAAATCCCGAACGGATTGAGACCTAACTTGGGCAGGAATACGAAGTACGTGAGGTTCAGGAAGATATTCAGGAATATGAATCCGAGCTTTAGGGCGGCGAACTTGATCGGGCGCTTCTTGTACCGCAAGTAGGAGTACGGTATGCATTGGAAGGCGTCTATCGCGACCGTCATGGCCATTGTCCAGATGTAGGCAGGATGGTCCGGGTAACCCATGGCGGTCGAGATCGGGCCGATAAAGCCGATCACAAGGGCAATGAACAAGACCGATGTGGTCAGCACCGCGGTGAGAATCGTGGAATAGACCTTATCCGGGTTTTCCCCTTCCTTGTTGGAGAACCTGAAGAATGTGGTCTCCATCCCGTAAGTCAGGATCACCAGGAGCAGGGCAGTGTAGGCATAGAGGTTGGTGACCACGCCGTAGCCACCGCTGGAAGCGTTTATTACATAAGTATATATGGGGACCAGAAGGTAGTTCAGGAACCTTCCTATGATGCTGCTCAGACCGTAGATCGCCGTGTCTTTTGCCAGGGATTTCAGATTCGCCATTTCCCTTATAGTTTAGAAACGCTATTTGATTGACTTCACGCCATTAGCCCGCTGCAATCCGTATGCCGCGACAAGAATCTTATTCTTTAGCAGCTGGGGATAATCAGGGTTGTCTTCAAGGAAAGAATCCAGTTCTTTGAGAGCCAGAGCGGAGGAGTGGCCTCCTAATAGAGCCCCGCACCAGTTTCCTGGGAAGAATATGTCTCCCGTGGCCTTGACATCAAGCAGGGCGTCGAGAGCTGGTCTTATGTATCTCACTGAGGATGAGTCCCTTAGAAAATGGTTGAGATATCCGAGCGCTTCGGCTGCCCAGGGCTCAACAACTCTCCCCTTGGGAGTGAGAAGCTCCTCAAACACAGCATCTTGTGTCTCTACATCTGGAAGAGCGGCCCTTGACACAAAGATTAGATGGTCGAGATTATTTTTGTTGAATGATCTTGAAATGTCGCTGCCATCCAGCCTGCTCTTTTGGATCCCGATGATTTCCTCAGCCTTTTCAGGCAAGCGGATCGCCAATTGACAGGCTAAAGAGATATAGTCATTGACAGTCAAGGCTTTGTCTTTCTCCTCGGCCCAGATGTCATATACCGCTCTCGTTACGGCATCACTTGTTCCGCATGAGGACAGAAGCCGTTTCAATTGGAGTCTGCAGGGCTCCAGGGCATGGCTGGACGCCATCTTCAGCAGCCTTGCCTCAGGTGCTGACTTGTCCTCATCAAGATCAAGAAGCGGGGTCCTGATTGCTGAAACAATAGTGGAGGCGATAAGTGGATTGGTCTCAACCTCAAGAGCGTCAAGAAGAATGTCAAGATATTCAATGGCGGAAGAATTTCCTGCCAGGTAGTCCTCTTTAGCTGACAA
>JAFROA010000065.1 GCA_017429885.1 Bacteroidales bacterium
ACAGTTGAAGTTGGCTCCGGCGCCTTTGAAAGCGCCTTTCCCTATCTCCACACTCTGAGGATAAGGGACCACATTGATGACCGTCTCGGTCTTCTTGGCGCACATCACGGCGGGAATAAGCGCGATGGCGCACACAAGGAATCTAGTCAGATGTCTCATTTATTGATACTTTTCGGTTAATATGCTGATATATATCAAGGCTAAGTTACAAAAAACCTAGTATATGAGCAAACCGAGCGCTCCTCCGGCGAGGATGATAGGGATCGGCCCGATCTTGAAGCAGAGGGATGCGACAGTGGCCGCGGCGAACAATCCCCAGCTTATCCAATCAGTGAAGTTCTCTCTCACAATGGAGATAACAGGTTTCGCGTCAATCCAGTTAACCTTGAACATCAAGATAATGGCGGCCGCGCCTATGAGTCCGACTACCGCTGGACGGAGCCAACTCATGACACCCTCGAATATCTTATTATTATGGAATTTCGTGTAGAATCTCACGATCGTCAGCACTATGATGAACGACGGGAGTACCACCGCCAGTGTGGCCGTGAATGAGCCCAGAATAGCGATAAGGTGGCTTGCTCCGGCTTCCCTGACAACCTCATATCCTACATAAGTGGCGCAATTGATCCCCACAGGCCCCGGTGTCATTTGGGATATAGCCACGATGTCCGTGAAGGCGCTCTCAGTGAGCCATGAATGTGCTGTCACAACTTGAGTCTGGATCAGGGAAAGCATGGCGTAGCCTCCTCCAAAGGTGAAGAGGCCTATTATGAAAAATACCCAGAATAACTGGAGAAATATCATGGTATCAGCCATTTCCCTGCCTCCTTTCTTTTATCAAGGTGACACAGACGGCGACAACTATCAACGTCAGGAGAATATAAATCGGGGAGAAGTTCATGAAGGCGACCAAGAACAAGGTGGCGGCGCTTATCGCCCATGCCCACCAGGTTTTGTTGCCTTTTCTCGCCATATTGATCATCGGTACGAGGATCAGCGACACCACCACCGGCCTGATGCCTTTGAATATCCTGACCACCACCGGATTGTCCTGGTAGCCTGTGAATAGCATGGCGATGAGCAGTATGATCAGGAAGGAGGGGAGTGAAGACCCGAGGGTAGCCGCCACACTACCTTTGAAACCCCGCATCTTGTAGCCTGCGAAAATCGACATGTTAACCGCGAGAACTCCAGGGGCCGATTGGGCCAAAGCTATGATATCGGGGAGCTCTTCATCGGAAACCCAACCTCTTTTCACAAGTTCCTCTCGGATCAAAGGAATCATGGCGTAGCCTCCTCCTATGGTGAAGGAGCCTATCTTGGCGAAAACCATGAATATCTTCCAGAGGGGAACCATAGAAACAGATGTTAATAGACGATGGTAGTGACCATCTCCCGGACCACTCTCCTGTCAGTGCGGCCTTCTGGACCATGTGAGGATGAATGGAACTCGGATATTCCTGTCAAGGATTCCAAATCAGAGATGTTACTTGGTCTCACCCCGGAGCCTGCCAATATGATGATTCTTCCAGCCGCTTTCTCATTGAGGGCCTTCAGCGTATCTTTTCCGTCGTTGACGTTCTCCGCATGGCCAGCCGTTAGGAGCCTGTCGCACCCGAGGTTGATGATGTCCTCAAGAGCAGCGAAAGGATCGGCGCACTCGTCGAACGCCCTGTGGAAAGTGATTTCCATGCCTTTGGCGGCATCCATCAATCGTCTCATGGTCTCCATGTCAATCGAGCCGTCTTTCCTGAGGGCGCCGATCACGACACCATTCACTCCCAGACGACGACACATTCTGATGGATTCCAAGGTGGCTTGGATTTCCTTCTCGTCGTACACGAAATCGCCTCCCCGAGGCCTTACAAGGATATTCACGGGACTATCGACAGCTGTCATCACCTGCCTGATATTATCTTCAGAAGGGGTCACGCCGCCACAAGGTAGATCCTCGCAGAGCTCTACTCTTCCCGCACCTCCAGCTTGAGCCTCTGAGGCCTCGAAAGCGTCTGTGCAGCAACACTCCAGGAATCTTTTGACGGAACCTTTCCCCTCAATCTCGAGAAGAAGCTCCGGGCGGCAGATATCCGCTGAGAGAAAGTGGATAGGGACATCGCTCCATCGCCTCTTGAGAGTTTTTATGATAGTCTCGGCTTGCTCTTCTCTCTTGATATACACCCGTAGCGCCTCAGGAGTGAAGCTCTTGCATCCAGGGTGGATGTTGCCAGGAGCCACCAGGCTATCGATAACCTCGATAGCTTCCTCGCTCTGCTTTCTGGGATCTGATGAAGGGGAACTTGATTCTCCCTTTATCGCCGCTGTCCCTGAGATCAGTACCGTGTCACCCAAAAGTCTCCCTCTCTCGAATTTCGGAGTCGTTTTGGATTTTTCCCGTCCGTCTTCCAGCACTTTCCCGGAATACCGGTGGGCTGGCACCTGGATGGGATTATCAATTGGTCTACTGAATCTGCCGGCGTTCCTCACCGCATGGACAGAGACAGTGACACCTCCGGCGGAGCAACCGATCCCGGTCGCCGCAGGGTAGCCATTCTCCCACTTGGCGGCAGCGTAGAAAGCGGAACGCTCGTCGTTGAACAATTGGTAATTCTGGACCCCGTCATGGACACCGGTTATGTCACCTATATAATTCCATTGGCGGACAATATCGTCAATCTTGAATCCCTCGTCCTTGAGTATCTCGCCGACACGACCGAATACAGCCTTGGCTTGACAAGCGGTATCTCCTTTTTCCGGGAAGCGTATTCCTTTTGTTATGAGCTCTTCATCTTTTCCGCTACGGATGAGGAGATAATCGTCGTGGAATTCGACGGTACCATCTCCTCTTAGGTAGAGAACCTCCGCCGTGAGGGTCGATCTAAAGGGCTTCTGGGCGATGACCGTTATCATTGGCAAAGCCTTGCCGAAAAATGACTCGCACTCCTCATGGATAACGGTCTCTCCGGATTCAAATTCATTTTCTCCTAGGAAAAAGACCATCTCCAGGACCATTTGGTTCCTGTCGACTTGCCGCAGCACTTCCTCGCACCGTTCCGCGACTGTTCCCGGCTTCCCGGTCGATAATATCTTGAGACTCTTTTCTGTAACCATCATCGCGAATTTCGTCATTTTCTGATTATTCTGAAAATATAATAAGTGGGTAAGTGGAAGGGCTAAATACCAATTAATGATTATTGGCCTTGAGCATAATATTGCCTAATTTCGCGGTGGATGAAACTTTCAGATCTGAAAACAGGGGATACGGGCGTCGTCTTAAAAGTCGGCGGCCATGGTAATTTTCGTAAGAGACTGATCGAGATGGGCTTCATACCCGGCAAGAAAGTCTCTGCCGTGATGAATGCTCCCCTCAAGGATCCTATTGAATACGAGATACTTGGATATAAAGTATCCCTCCGCAGGGCTGAAGCCGCCCTCATCGACATCTCTTCTGAGGAAGATTATAACTCAGAGAAAGCCGGAACCATCCGTGTCGCCCTGGTCGGCAATCCTAATTGCGGGAAGACATCCCTTTTCAACATGGCCTCGGGCAGCCACGAGCACGTTGGCAACTACAGCGGTGTGACTGTTGACGCCAAGGAGGGCCATTTCACATGGAAAGGCCGCAGGATGATCTTTGTTGATCTTCCCGGAACATATTCATTGTCAGCCTTTTCCCCTGAGGAGAAATATGTCAGGGAGAATCTGGTTGAGAACGTCCCGGATGTCGTGATCAACGTGGTTGACGCCTCAAATCTTGAGAGGAACCTTTATCTCACGACCCAAGTCAAGGACATGAACCTGAAGGTTGTGATGGCCTTGAACATGTTTGATGAGTTGAAGAAAAGGGGTGACCGTATAGACACGAAACGGCTCGGCCACATCTTGGGAATGCCTGTCTGTCCCACTGTCTGCAGGACAGGGGAGGGGGTTCCCGAGTTGTTGGATACGGTATTGGAAGTAGCTGACA
>JAFROA010000066.1 GCA_017429885.1 Bacteroidales bacterium
ATTGAATATGTTCCGGAAGCGATAGAGGATGCTAAGTCTAACGCCGCCGCTAACGGTATCACCAATTGTGAGTTCTTTGCGGGAGACATGAAAGATGTGCTTGTCCCCTCTTTCATTGAGGTCCACGGACATCCGGATGTGATAATACTCGATCCCCCGAGAGCGGGTATCCACCCTGATGTGGCCAAGGTGATTCTTGACGCTGCTCCGGACCGCATCGTGTATGTCAGTTGCAATCCCGCCTCCCAGGCAAGGGATTTGGCCATATTATGTCAGAAATATGAGATAACTGCTGTCCAGCCTGTCGACATGTTCCCCCATACGCAGCATGTCGAGAATGTCTGCGCTCTCCGAATCCGCACTGACATCAATTAGAAAGGGTATCCGACGCCGAAATGAAGGGCGTAGCAGTCCTTTCTGTGCCAATCATCGGGCCCATACCACCCTATTCCGTTTATTGAGGGATCGTAGAGCTTAACGCCCAGATCAATACGAAGGACGAGGAATGTGAGGTCTACTCTTGCCCCTAGTCCCCAGTCCGCGGCGATACTTTTGACAAAGTCTCTCCCGATATATCCATCATCACCCCAATCCTTTGCGTACCAAGTGTTTCCGGCATCTAGGAATAACGCTCCCTGAAGTTTCCAGAACATTGGGAACCGGTATTCCGCATTGGCTTCAAGCTTGACGTCTCCAGTCTGGCTGGGGATAATCATGACTTCTTCCGGTATGGCTCGGCCAGGCCCAAGAGTACGGGCTTGCCATCCTCTCATGCTGCTGGCACCTCCGCTGTAGAACTGCTTCTCAAGAGGCACAGTGAAGGAATTGCCGTAGGCAATGCTGTAGCCTCCCAGAAGCCTGAAGGCGATCGCATGGTTGTCTCCCCTACCGAAGAAAACCGTTTTGCCGAGAGTAAGCTCTGAGCGAACATATTGCGAATAAGGTATCCCCCATATCATCCTGTGGCCATGCCTGTCGGTTTTCATGGCGCTATTGAACAGGCTCAGGACATTACCTGACGCGTCAAGTTGGAATCGGATATACTTATATGAAACCCTTGGATTGACATCAGCGCAGGTCGTGTAGTACACCATTCCGCCCGATCCCACATCAAAGTGGTCTATGTAGGCGTTGAAAAAGAATTGGTTGCCGCTGAATCTCTCCATGAAAGACATGTCCATATCCTGGAGGCGGACTATCTTGGCTTGGAGAGGGTACAACTGGTACATGAGTCTCCTTCTCGAAAGGGCTCCTGAATATCCCCAAGCGGTTGAGATCATGGTCCTGGTGAACTCAGGGCGATTCTGGTACATGAAAGAGGCGTTGACCTCTGTGCGGGGAATGTCTGGTCCCCTGAATAAAGTATTGGGCAATCCAAGAAACTCAGGAAAGCTCAGTCCCGCTGAGACTCCGAACTCGTTTGAGCGGATGGCCCTGTTGTCGTATTTATACTGGAAATTTCCGAGGAAACTGAGGTTCAACCACTGTCCCCCATGGAAGATATTCTTATGGAAATAGCTGATTTGAGGCGAGTAGCTGATCAAGCTATTGGAGTTGGTCGAGGCCTCAAGGTTGATCTTGAATCCTTGGGTTTTTGATGGGGTCAGAAGAATCCCGCAATCCACTATATCGACGGAATCCCGTGGGCTAAGGGTGATGTTGACTCCACTGAATACTTTCAGTGCGGACATGCGGGAATATGTGTTGTTCACTTCCCTCTCGTTGTAAAGCGCTCCCGGGCGTATGGTGTTCATGTCCCGGAGAATCCTCTTATTGAAAGCGAGTTCCTTATCCCAGGATATGGAAACATTACCGATGGAATACTTCCTGAACGGCTTGGCGCTCTCCGCGTTCTGGTTCCTGGTGTATTCGCGGATGATCATCTCAAGGTCGGCCGTGTCCCTTTTAGACAATGTGTCGGCCTCGAAAGAATAATAGTTCTTTGTGAAGCCGAACCATCCGTTTCTTCTCATCCATGAGGCTGAGCGTTCGGTCTCATCCTCCAAACTGGCCTCAGAGAGGTAGTCTCCCGGCTTGATTGACAGGTTGAGTGTGTCGGCCATGAAATCCTCCCCGAACATCCCATCCGGGACCGAATAAGTGATCTTGCCGATTTTATACCTTTTCCCGGGAGTTACAGTGTATGTGACGGTTACCTTCTTACCGGAGACCCGCACGTCACTCTTTACTCCGGACTTGTAATAGCCAAGGTACTCCATGTGCCGGCTAATGTTGGCAACAGAGGCCTCCACGGTGGAAGATTCATAGACCACAGGGGCCACCCCTATCTTCCTTATCACCTTGTTGGCGAATTTGCTTGTGTCCCTGCCTGAGAGATTGTAAAAATTGAGAAATGGGTTCCAGCCGAAAATGATATAGCTGTTCGCCTTCTGCTGGATGTACTTATCCACTTCCTTGGCGTTGAAACTCTTGTCGCCATCGATCTTGACCTCATTCCTGGCGAGACGGAACTCCCCGTCCTCCAGGACACGGGTCGTGCTGCATGAGAATAGCAGCGCCGTGGCGAGAAGAACGGCCGGGAACAAGCGGAGAGTGGTTTTTGGCACCATGGTTCCACAAAAATAAAAAGAATATTAATATATTTGTTAATCATCATAAAGTTGATTTATGAGCATACCCATCACAAACAACGAGATCAAGTTCGTGAAGTCGCTCGAGCTCAAGAAGAACAGGGACTCAAGCGGCATGTTCATCGTCGAAGGTGAGAAAATGGTCGAAGAGGCGACCCGGTCCTCGTTTGAGGTCTTCAGATGTTATCGGGCCGCTGAGATCGGCGGGACAGCCATGTCCAGGATGACCCTCCTCTCCTCCCCCTCCCCTGCCTTGGCTGTAGTCAGAAAGCCAAAGGATCTGGAGATAGCGGACTTGTCATATTTCTCTCTTCCCGATAATGGCCTTTTCCTGGCTCTGGACGGGATCAGGGACCCGGGCAACCTTGGCACTATCATCAGGATCGCTGACTGGTTTGGGATAGATGCGGTGTTCGCGTCCAGGGACACAGTGGACATATTCAACCCCAAAGTCGTTCAGGCCACGATGGGGGCCATATTCAGGGTGAAATTCCACTATTGCGACATTTCCCGCTTATGCCGCTTCGTCACCCTGTCCGGTGGCGACGCCTACGGGACATTCCTGGACGGAGGGAATATCTATTCAAAGGAACTTAACACTGGGGACAAGACCAAGTCCCTGATAGTCATAGGAAACGAGTCTAACGGAATCTCGAGGGAAGTGGCGGTCACTATCTCTGACAAGCTGTACATCCCTTCTTATCCTGAGAATGACAGAGGTTCAGAGTCTCTCAATGCCGCGGTTGCCACAGCGGTCACTGTGGCTGAATTCCGACGCAGAACAACCCCCAAGGCCTGACACCATGAATGAGGAATCTCTAATGCGATCAAGGATCAGGAGGATCCTGATGATCTGCAGTAATTACGACGCTTTCACCCTTGAGGAGGACGGCCGTGTAGAGAGGCAGCTAGTTAGTGAATACCGTGAGCTGAACCTCAGTAATCCCCCGACTTTCGTGTGGGCCAATTCCTCGAAGGAGGCGGCCGGGATACTCGGGGCTGACATGGAGATAGACATGATCATCTGCATGTACAACGATAGGGATAAGGACGTTTTCGAGTTCGCCGCTGATCTTCGGAAGAATGGTTCCAACATCCCGTTCGTGATGCTGATCCACTATTCGAAGGCGGTGAGGCAACGGATTTTCGAGAATGACCGATCAGGGATTGATTTCGTTTTCAGTTGGCATGGGAACGCTGATCTCATCCTGGCTATCGTAAAGCTTATCGAGGACTCTGCCAACGCTGATAACGATGTGTTTGAGGTCGGTGTGAGGGTGATTCTCCTTGTGGAGGACTCGGTGCGCTATTATTCAACGTATCTGCCTGAGCTATACAAGCTTCTGATCACTCAGAGCCGTGAATTCCTGACCGAGTTCCTTAACGACGACCAGAAGAAGTACAGGAAGCGTTCCAGGCCGAAAATCCTGCTTGCGACTTGCTATGAGGACGCTCTCGCCTACTTCCAGAAGTATAAGGACAACTTGATGGGCGTCATCTCCGATGTGGGAATGGTGATTCATAAGGGCGACGCCGTGAAGTCGGAGAAACTTGACGCAGGCCTGGATTTGGTCCGTATAATCCGGGAATATGACCCCCTCATGCCGGTCCTCCTCCAGTCATCACAAGGAAGCATAGCTAAAGTCGCCGAGGAACTCGGTGTGGGCTTCCTCAGGAAATTCTCCAGGACCCTGTTCATGCAACTTGGCGACTATCTCAAGGAGGAGTTTGGATTCGGGGATTTCGTTTTCAAGGATGCCGGAGGCACCGAGTACGGCAGGGCATCAAGCCTCACTGAGCTCGGGAAGATAATCGGCGGGGTTCCGGATGAGATATTGGTGAGCAACACCTCCAGGAATATGTTCTCCAAATGGCTCTATGCCAGGGGGTTGTTTAAGCTTGCGGAGACCTTTAAGGCTGAGCATCACACTGTGGCCACTGAGTTCAGGGAATTCCTTATGGACCAGATAGGCAGGTACCACAGGATGATCGGCCAAGGGGTGATCGCGGATTTCAAGGAAGAGACTTACCAGGATTACTTCTGGTTCGCCAGGACTGGTGATGGATCATTGGGAGGCAAGGCAAGGGGTTTGGCCTTCCTTAACCATCTTGTGATGAAGCACTCCCTGTCCGACAAGTATCCGGATATGACTGTGTCTATTCCCCGCACGGTCGTGGTCACGACTGATTGGTTCGATCGTTTCATTCTTGACAATGGTTTGCAGCATGTGATAGATTCGGAGCTGTCCGACGATGAGATCCTTTCAGAGTTTGTCGCTTCCATCCTGCCTGCGGACCTGTTAAGTGACCTGAAGGCATTTGTGGCCACCCTGGACAGCCCCGTTGCCGTGAGGTCAAGCTCGAAATTGGAAGATAGTAACTATCAGCCATTTGCTGGTGTATATTCGACCTATATGTGTCCTCTTGTCGAGAATAAGGACAGGATGCTCAGGGAAATCACTAAGGCCATTAAAAGCGTGTATGCCTCGACGTATTTCGCCGGGAGCCGCGCATATATCCAGGCCAGTGGCAATCTGATTGGAGAGGAGAAGATGGCAATCATAATCCAGAGCATCTGTGGTTCCAGACACGGGGATGACTACTATCCTATGTTGTCAGGTGTCGCGAGGTCGCTCAACGCTTATCCAATTGGCAATGAGAAGGCTACTGACGGAGTCATGAATGTGGCCTTTGGTCTGGGCAAGACTGTTGTCGACGGTGGCAGGTCGCTGAGGGTCAATCCCCGGTCGGCCAAGAAGATACTGCAGCTCTCCTCCCCTTCCCTGGCCATGCGTGACACCCAGTCCGAGATGTATGTAATGGACACCAGCCCCGGGGCTTTCAAAATATCTAAGAACGATGGGGTCAACCTCCGCAGAATTCCTGTCACCGAGGCTTTGGAACACTTTGACAGGCCGGAGATCGTTGTCTCCACATATGTCCCGCAGGATGATATGATGAGGCCCGGGATTATGGTACGCGGGCCGAGAGTCGTTTCGTTTGACGGGATATTCCAATACGACCGGTTTCCTCTCGCCAAAGCCATCTCAGATATTTTGGAGATATGCAAGAGTGAGCTTATGTCCGAGGTCGAGATAGAGTTCGCTCTCGATCCAGTGCCCGGTTCTCAAGGGACCGAGGCGTTTCTGGAACTTCTACAGGTCAGGCCGGTTTCAGATATGTCAATATATCAGCCAGGCCAGTCCGGAGAATCAGCCCTTAGTCTCCCCCATGAGCTAGTGAACAGTGTCCAGGCGCTAGGCAATGGCGTTTTTAATGAATCCTCCCATATAGTCGCTATTCTCCCTGGAGTGTTCGATAAGATGAGAACGGAGGAAATGGCTCAGGAGATTTCGGAGATCAACAACCGGATGACAGCCGTTAACCAGACATATTTCCTGATTGGCCCGGGACGTTGGGGATCATCCATTCCTACCCTCGGGGTGCCTGTGAATTGGACGGACATCTCCGCCGCGAGGATGGTGGTCGAGTACGGCATGGATGGCTTCAGAATTGAGCCCAGCCAGGGAACACATTTCTTCCAGAACATAACCTCCCTTGGGGTCGGTTACCTGTCGGTGGACGAATATGCGGGATCAGGAAGTATTGATTTCGAGGCTTTCGATTCACTTGAGGTGGAGTTCGAGGGGAAATTCACCAAAGTCTACAAAGTGGATGGCCTGACGGGGTTCATAGACAGGAACACCGGCAAGGCTGTCATCGGATTCTGATAATATGGGGAAAGTCATTGTATACCAGATGCTTCCGAGGTTATGGGGGACTCTTGTTGATAACCCTATACCAGGAGGCGGTCTCGAAGTCAACGGATGTGGTAAATTCAGCTCGATAGACAGCCGGACTCTCGATTGGCTGAGGGATGAATTGAAGGTTACACATGTATGGTATACAGGTGTCCCCCGCCATGCGACGACCGTGGCTTTTGAAGGCTGCGGCGCTTCTGATCCGTCCATCGTTAAAGGCTTGGCCGGTTCCCCATACGCTATCACGGATTTTTTTGATGTTAATCCTTATCTTGCTGATAATCTTGCTGATAGAATGCTCGAGTTTGAGTTTTTATTGAAGCGAACGCATGATGCTGGCTTAAAGGCTATCCTCGATTTTGTGCCTAACCATGTCTCCCGTGATTACGGCAAGGTCGGGCTAGTTCATGAGGCCGCTGAGGGTGTACTTGGCAAGACGGATGATGTCTCCCTTCATTGGGCTCCGGACAATGACTTTTATTATTATCCAGGTCAGCGTTTGTCCCTACCTGGTGGTGGGAGATACTACGAGAATCCGGCTAAGGCCTCAGGGAACTGTTTCTCCCCTTCCCCTGGCGTGAATGACTGGTATGAGACAGTCAGGATAAATTATTGCGACTTCCACACCCGTACATGGGACAAAATGCTTGAAATCGTTCGGTACTGGTGCCTGAAAGGTGTGGATGGCTTCAGGTGCGACATGGTGGAGATGGTGCCATGGCAGTTCATGAAATGGCTTATCGGGAGGATCAAGCAGGAGTTCCCCGATGTGATATTCATAGCCGAAGTCTACCAGAAGGATCTCTACAGGTTATACATTGACGAGGTGGGATTTGACTATCTCTATGATAAATCCGGTCTCTACGATACTTTGCGGTCAGTTGTCACAGAAGGAGGCACCTCCAGGGAAATCACATGGAACTGGCAGTCTCTTGGCGATTTGCAACCCAGGATGTTGAATTTTCTGGAGAACCATGACGAGACTCGTTTCGCGTCAGATTTCTTCGGTAAGAATCCGATGAATGCCGCATCCTCCTTATGTGTCGGTCTCCTCCTCAACAACTCCGCTTACATGATTTATTCCGGCCAGGAAGTCGGTGAGAGGGGTATGGACGCTGAGGGGTTCAGCGGTCGTGATGGCAGGACAACTATTTTCGACTGGTGGAGTGTGGGATCACTCCGTAGGCTGTATAAGCACATTCATGGTGGTGATGGACTGACTGAAAGCCAGAAGGAGACACTTCGCCTATATGAAGAGACTCTCTCTCTCGCTGCCGATCCAGGCATCGAGGAGGGAAAGACATTCGACATTTGCTACCGCAATCTAGATACTCCCGGCTTCGATCCTGACCACACCTTCGCTTTCCTCCGTGGTGGCGACGGGAAAGCGGTCCTTTTCGTATGTGACTTTTCCGGCAGTGATCGTCTCGTGACAGTTCGAATACCGCCGGAAGCTTTTGAATATCTTGGCATTAACAAAACGGAGACACTCGAGGTGAGCGTCTCCGTGAAAGGTTTCGGGTATTCTGTCTTACCAGTTTAGGATCATTTTGAAATCATACTCCTCAGGGTTGGCGACGAGAGCCTTGGCGGCCTCGTAGTCAGCGGGAGTGATGTAGTGGCAGATGTTCCCGTAATAGTTCCTGGCCAGACCGCCGTCGATGTTGACCCTGCGAGGAGGAATCTTGCCTTCGGCGTTCTGCAGATCCTTAAGATAGAGAGGCTTGGGATTGCCGTCTTTGTCGACATAGACCATGCAGCCGGTCTCGCCTGCCTTGAAAAGCTCATAGGCACCAATAGCAAGCTCGGTGCAGTATGAGAGGTCGTAGGCGACAGGATCCTGGCAGCGGACATCGTAGCCGATCTCGACCGGACGGGTCTTGATCTTGAGGCCGATCTTCTTGAACTCCTTCTCAAGGATGTCGTTGAAGAGGACAGCCTTGCTGATCTTACCAAGCTCGGGGTGGCCGTGCTCGTCGTAGGTCATCGTGACTCCAGCGTTCTTAATCTCCTGAGGATCAAGATCGTGGAACACACCTTCAGCGACAACGACGGTACCGTAAGGGATGCCGAGAAGCTTACGCTTGATGATGGTGGAGACTGCGAGTTTGACGATCTTGTCAAGGCTGATAGAGGTCTTGTTGAACATCTCGGGGATGATCGTCATAGGGCAATGAGTGGCCTCACCGATTCCGAGGGCGAGATGGCCGGCGGAACGACCCATGGCGGAAATCAGAAGCCAAGTGCCTGAGGTGCGGGCGTCCTCATAGACTGTGCGGGCGATATGAGCGCCCTCGTCTTTCGCGGAGTTGAACCCGAAGGTAGGAGCGTTGTCCGGAAGAGGAAGGTCATTGTCGATGGTCTTGGGAACGTGGATGTTGTGGATCGGGTAGTTCTTCGCCTGGAGGAACTTGGCGATCCTGTTGGCCGTGGATGCGGTGTCGTCACCACCGACGGTCACGAGAAGCTTCACGTTGTTGTCCTGGAAAAGGGGCAGGTTGAAATTCTTCTCAAAATCCTCATCAGTGGGCTTGAAACGGCTCATCTGGAGGTAGGATCCTCCCCTGTTGAAATAAGCGTCAGCCTTGAAGAAATCGATGTCCTCTGTGCGGGGATTCTTATGGAAGAGGCCGCTGTAGCCTTCATGGAGTCCAATGACCCTGTAGCCGTTAGAGAGGAACGTCTTGGCAACCGAGAACACGACAGTGTTCATTCCAGGAGCGGGGCCGCCGCCGCAGAGGATAATGATTGAATCTTTCATAATATCAATTGATGTTGAATAAATAATCTATCCGTTGTCGGGGTCACAAATTTAATCCATTTCTGGAAAATATCGGCAATTTTCGTTAAATTTGTATTCTTTAAGGTCACCATCTGAAATGGATCGCAATCAGGCTGAAAAAAGAGTCATAGAATTGAGGGAGATCCTCTGGATCAACAGCAGGAGGTACTATGTCGATAACGCTCCGACTATGAGCGATTTCGAGTATGACCACCTCATGCGTGAGCTCGAGGATCTTGAGACGGCATTTCCTGACCTGAGAACTCCTGACTCCCCCACCCAGAAGGTTGGTAGTGACCTTGAGAAAGGGTTCGCGCAATATCCCCACAAGTATCCGATGCTCTCTTTGGGCAACACCTACAACATCGGTGAGATAGAGGATTTCGCCCGCCGAGCGGAGAAAGAGCTCGGTGAGGTCGGGTTCACATATTCATGTGAGTTGAAATTCGACGGTACGGCGATATGCCTGACATATCGCGGAGGAAAGCTTTTCAGGGCCCTGACCAGAGGTGACGGAGTCGTAGGTGATGATGTGACTGCGAACGTGAGGATGATCTCAAATGTTCCGCTCTCATTGAAAGGAACGGGATGGCCGGATGAGTTTGAGATCCGTGGCGAGATCTTGATGCCGTATGAGTCTTTCGACCGCCTGAACCGTGAGCGTCTGGAGAATGAGGACCAGCCCTTCGCCAATCCTAGAAACGCGGCATCGGGCTCTTTGAAGCTCCAGGACCCCAAGGTTGTCGCTAAACGTGGCCTGATGTGTACCCTGTACCATATTCCAGCCCAGAGCGTCGCTTTCGCCACCCATTCGGAGGCGCTTGACGCCGCCGCCTCATGGGGGCTGCCGGTATCATCGGAGCGTCGCACGGTCGCGGGAATAAGTGAAATCGAGGATTATATTTCCTATTGGGACAAACAGAGACGTTTCCTTCCTTTCGCCACGGACGGCATCGTGATAAAGATTAACGAGCTCGATTACCAGAACACTCTCGGATACACAGCCAAGTCCCCCAGGTGGGCTGTTGCTTTCAAATTCCAGGCTGAGGAAGTCCTTACACGCCTTTTATCCATTGATTATCAAGTCGGAAGAACTGGTGCGGTGACACCTGTCGCCAACCTCTCCCCTGTTCAACTCGCCGGGACTGTAGTTAAGAGAGCCACCCTGAACAACGAGGATTTCATGTCTCAGATGGATATCCGTGTCGGTGACTGGGTGAAAGTGATAAAAGGCGGGGAAATCATTCCGAAGATTATTGACGTTGACACTTCCAAGCGTTCCGCTGACGCTGTCAAGCCTTCATTCCCGACTATATGCCCAGACTGCGGCACTCCCCTTGTCAAAGACGGGAATGAGGCGAAGTGGTTCTGTCCTAACACAGATGGCTGTCCTACTCAGATTAAGGGGAAGTTGGAGCATTTCCTTGGCAGAAAAGCGATGAATATCCTTGCCGGGGAGGCTACTGTTGAGCAGATGTACAATCTGGGTCTTGTCAAGACACCAGCTGATTTCTATTCTCTCGGCAAAAGGGATCTGCTAATGCTTGAGGGATGGAAAGACAGGAGCGCTGAGCGATTCCTGTCGAGCCTGGCCGAGTCAAGGTCAGTACCGTTCGAGAGGGTCCTTTTCGCTCTCGGGATACGCTATGTGGGCGAGACGACCGCCAAAGAGCTCGCCAGGTATTTCGGAGATATTGATTCAATTGCCTCAGCCTCAGAAGAGAAACTGCTGGAAGTCAAGGATATAGGCGATGTGATAGCCAGGAGTGTCCATGACTATTTCAATGATCCTAGACATGTCGAGGAGATAGCAAGGCTGAAAGAAGCCGGTTTGAGATTCTCCGTCGAAGAAGTTGCCGCATCGTCCACGGCTCTCGCAGGTAAGACCATAGTGATCTCGGGTAATTTCTCCAAGTCCAGGGACGAGATGAAGCGCTTGATAGAGGATAATGGCGGAAAGAACAGCTCCTCGGTCAGCGGGAAGACAGACTTCCTCCTGGCCGGGAGCAAACCGGGGCCGGAGAAGATACGTAAGGCTGAGGAACTCGGAGTTAAGATAATCGGCGAGGATGAGTTCATGGATATGATACCCTCCGGAGACTCCCCAGCCGGTGATGATGATATTGTGGAACCCACCTTATTCTGATGATTCTCATGGGTTGGCTGAGCGATATCACATATAAGATCAAGACCTACTTCAGGTGGCTGAGCAAGTTTATCAGCCATGATATCTGGCAATTCAATATTGATGAGTTCTCCAAGGCCAGGGCTAGGTTCATAACTGATCTTAAAGTCGTCACCGACGCCATCAAGAATTTCGCGGATGAGAAGATCGGGTTCCAATCGGTTGCTTTGAGTTATTTCTGCACGTTGGCCGTCGTCCCCTTGGTGGCCGTCTGTTTCGCCGTAACCAGTGGTTTCGGGCTCGAGAATGTGCTTCGAGACGCCCTATATTCCGCGGACATCAACCAGACAGTGATAGACACCCTGATGAATGCGGCTTCGAATATCATCCAAGCCTCCAAATCCGGCGTGTTCGGTGTCATTACCGCCCTCTCTTTCGTGTGGCTCGTCATCTGGATGATGAACCGCGTGGAGAAGGTTTTCAATAATGTCTGGCACGTCCGCAAGCCTCAAAGGAAGGCTCTTAAGAGCTACGGGATGGATATCATCATTATGATCATCATCCCGTTTATCGTATTGATCTTCTTCGCCGGAACCGTCGTTTATTCACATGTGCTCGATATTATCCCCAACACCATTGGAATCACCGATAAGATAAAGTCTTTCCTGAGCTGGTTGATATTCGGCGCGATTGCCGTGATGACCCTCTCGGCGATGTACAAATTCATTCCCGCCACTTACGTCAATTATCGTTTCGCCTTGAAAGCGGCGTTATGGGCGGGAATCGCTTTCACGCTTTTGCAGTATCTTTATCTTGAGACACAGGTTCTCGTCACAAGTATAAACGCCGTCTACGGTGCCGTGGCCGCTTTGCCTCTCTTCATGATGTGGCTGAGGTTCGGGTGGCTGGTCATCCTGTATGGGGCGCAATTCTCCTATTCTTTCCAAATGGTCGACACTATGGAGAAAGAGGCTAGAAAGAGTAAAATTGTTGAAGAAGTATGAGTTTCTCCAAATTCACAGAAGAGGATTACCAGGTGATCAGCGAGAGCTACGCCCAATTGAAGGAGGCCGCCCGAAAAAGGTGCGCCAACCAGGAGGAACTGGATGTCGTCCAGAAAGCTTTCGACTTCGCCAATGAGGCGCACAAGAATGTGAGGAGGCGTTCGGGAGGGCCTTATATCATACACCCTATAGAGGTCGCGAAGATTGTCGTATGCGACATCGGCCTCGGTTACAAGTCGATCGCCGCTGCCCTGCTCCATGACGTTGTGGAGGACACTGACTATACTGTCGATGACATCAGGAATCTGTTTGGGGATAAGATTGCCAGCCTTGTCGATGGATTGACTAAGATCAAGATAGTCCTTGACAACGAGGATAGGGCGAAGAAATCCGATGGTGTGTACTCGGAAAGCCTTCAGGCTGAGAATTTCAAGCGCATCCTGCTGACGCTGAACGACGATGTGAGGGTTGTCCTTATCAAGCTCGCCGACCGTCTCCACAACTGCCGTACAATTGACTCGATGCCTGAGTATAAGAGGGACAAGATATTGAGCGAGACGATGTTCATATTCATCCCTCTGGCCCACAGGCTGGGTCTCTACGAGATCAAGTCAGAGATGGAGAATATCTGGCTCAAATACAAGGAGCCGGACGCCTACAACGAGATTTCCGGCCTAGTGAGCAAGAACATCAGCGACCTCGAGAAGCAGATCGATGATTTCATCAAGCCTATAGACAAGGCACTGAGGGACTCCGGTTTCAATTTCAAGATCCGGAAGAGGGTCAAGACACCCTACTCGATTTGGCACAAGATGCAGACTAAGAACATCACCTTCGAGCAGGTTTATGACCTTTACGCCCTGCGGGTTATATTCACTCCGGAGGCCGGGACCAAGGAGAGCGAGAGGGACCAGTGCTACCATATTTTCTCCATTATCACCGGGATTTACCGCTACAAGCCGGACAGGGTCCGGGACTGGGTGAAGCATCCTAAAAGCAATGGATACGAAGCGCTGCATTGCACTTTGATGAGCGAAAAGGGTGTTTGGATCGAGGTCCAGATACGATCCAAGAGGATGGATGATATCGCTGAGAAAGGTATCGCCGCCCACTGGGCATACAAACAGGAAGGTTATATCAGCGAGAACGACAGCGAGATGGACAAGTGGCTCGCCAAGGTCAAGGAGATACTTGTAAGCCCGGATGTCAATGCCCTGGAGTTGCTGGACATCATACATAATGACCTCACCAGCAGCGAGATCACCGTGTTTACTCCCAAAGGTGATCAGAAATCGGTACAGAAGGGAGCCACTGCCCTCGATTTCGCATACAGTATCCACACGGAGATAGGTAACAAGGCGATCGCCGCCAAGGTCAACATGAGGCTTGTCCCCCTCTCTCATGTGTTGAAGACCGGAGACCAGGTGGAGATCATAACAGCGGAGAACGAGACACCAAAGAAGGAGTGGCTCCGCTTCCTCCAGACAAGGCATGCGAGGAATGTCGTCATCGACTATTTCAAGGGCAGCAAGAAGGAGATTGTGGAAGTCGGTAGAGGTATCATATCCTCGCAGCTCGAGTCCCTCGGGTATAGGATGAACAATGATTCCATGGACATCCTGTGCAAGCATTTCAACATTCCAGGCAAGAATGCCGAAGAGCTTTGTTTCAGGGTGGGTCTAGGGCTTTTGAATGTTGATTCCATAGGAGATGTACTCACTCCCGCTAGTCCTTCCAGGAGTCATTACTGGCCATTCTCCTTGTTCAGCAGGAGAAGAGATAGTGCCTCCCAAGGTGAAAAGGAAAGGAATGAGTACGTCATTGCTCAGTGTTGCCGCCCGATTCCCGGAGACGCTGTTGTGGGTATAAAGAATCCCGATGGTACCGTGACGGTCCACAAGAAAACGTGCTCAGTGGCTGACAATATAGCCTCCAAGCATGGTGACAGGGTCGTTGTGCCACAGTGGGAATCTGAAGGGGATAAAAAGGCATTCCCCGTGAGAATCGCCCTCAATGGCATCGACAGGGTCGGTTTGCTCAATGAGATTTCCCGATATATATCACTGGTGATGGGCGTCAACATGCGGAAGATACTCCTGAGCACTGACGGCGGGATTTTTGAAGGGTACATCGACCTTAGTGTGCAGGATAAGACGGCGCTTGAGAGAATGATCAAGAAACTAGCCTCGATAGACGGCATACAAA
>JAFROA010000008.1 GCA_017429885.1 Bacteroidales bacterium
AGTTTTCATGATGTAAATATACGCGATATCGGGAAATTATTTATACATTTGTAAATTAGGAAAAGAAAGACAAGTACAGATTATTATGCGATCGAAAGGCATATTCCATACGATACTGCGCCTGGCGGCGGTCATTTCGGCCACCCTCACTTTCTCGTTCTGCGACCCCAAGGATCCCGACCTCGGCATAGAAGCTGATGAGGAAGGCATTAACTATACTCCGCACGGAAACCGGCAAGCCATGAAGGAGACTCGAAGAGTGCTCCTATTCTACGAATGCGGGTTCAACTCCCTTAATTACGATCTAGAGGCCAACATGACTGTCGGTCTTCCCGAGGGGTACATTCCCGGGAATGGACGGCATGACGACGTTGTGCTGGTTTATTCCAAACTCGCGATAAACGCCAACTACAAGGCTGTCCCGTCATATCTCCGGAGAATATACAAAGACCACGAAGGCAATATTGTCTCGGACACCCTGAAGACATATCCGTCTTCTGTCGTGGCTTCCTCAGGGGAGACAATGAGAGACGTCCTGAATCTTGTCCATTCCTCTTTCCCCGCGAAAGGATACGGGATGGTATTCGCGTCACACGGTTCCGGATGGCTTCCTACCGGCTACTTCAACAATCCGTCGGCATTTGAAAGGAACCATAAGCTCAGCGGAAAGAGGATGTCGAAATCCAATCGGGTACTGGGAGTGCCGTCAGGAGATATGGAGCATGACGACCCTTACGCCTGGATGGTGAGGAGCATCGGTCAGGACAAAATGGCCTCTGGTGACGTCGAGATGAGTGTTACCGAATTCACTGAAGGGATTCCCTTCCATCTGGACTACCTTCTTTTCGACATGTGCTTCAGTGGAGGCATCGAGATAGCTTACGCTCTCAAGGATAAGGTGGACTATATAGGTATCTCACCTGCCGAAGTGCTAGCTGCCGGCACATACGACTACACTAAGATAACTGACTTCTTACTTAGAGGGACCTCCCCTGATCTGACAGGCCTGTTCAAGGATTCATTTGACAGGTACGACAAACAAACCGGTGACTATCGGTCCTGTACCGTGACCCTTCTCAGAACGGAAGGTCTCGGGAAGATAGCCCAAGAGTGCGCCAAACTCGTTACAGACTACTCTGAAGCCATCGCTCACGCCCCGGCAAGCCAGATTCAAGGTTATTTCAGACAGAACAGACACTATTTCTACGACCTCGAGGATATATTCGCCAAGAGTGGTGTTTCCGACGCCGACATGGCAGGACTGCGGAACGCCCTATCAGACTGCATAATGTACAAGGCCGCCACTCCATTTTTTATTAACAGTTTCGAGATCAAGACTTATTCCGGCTTCAGCATGTACCTTCCACGCGCCGGGACAGCCCTTCTGGACTCTTACTATAAAGAAGAGCCATGGAACAAGGCCATAGGACTGGTAAAATAATTGCGTATTAAATAATTAATAACTATATTCGCAGCCGCTTAAAAGCGCCGGACGCGCTTTTGGTGCGATGGGGCCCCGGCCTTTCCGGGGTTGAGTAACACATTTTATACAAAGTTCAATGAAGCATTTTGAGATTAACGGCAAAGTCCGTGAGGTCGGCAACAAAGCCGTCATCAAAGCGATCCGCAAACAGGGTCTTGTCCCTTGCAACCTCTATGGCCAGGGAATGGAGAATGTTCTTTTCACAGTCACTGACAAGGACCTACAGGGTATCACCAACACCCCCAACTCCTACATCAACGACATCAAGCATGACAATGGCAAGGCTTACACCGCCGTCGTCCACGAGCTCCAGTTCCATCCTGTCAAGGACAACTGCCTCCATGTCGATTTCCTCGCCGTCTCTGAGGACAAGCCTATCGCTATCAAGGTTCCCGTGGTGGTCAGTGGTCACCCCGTGGGCGTTCAGAAAGGTGGAAAATTCGTTCTCGTGTCCAGATTCATCAAGATCAGCGCGCTGATGAAGGATCTTCCCGACACTCTTGACATCGACGTGACTCCTCTCGACATCGAGAAGAGGATTGTCGCCGGTGACATCAAGCTCGACGGTGTCAATGTGGTCTCCCCTAAGGGTACCATCATCTGCACAGTCAAGGCCACCCGCAACATGTCCGCACAGGCTTCTGATGAAGGCGCTGCTGAAGGTGCTGAGGGCGCTGCTGAGTAAAAAGCGGCCTGAAGTCGATCCTGGTATGAACTATCTTGTCGCCGGTCTTGGTAACATAGGCGCCGAGTACGCTTCAACCAGACATAACATGGGTTTTATGGTATTGGATGCCTGGTCCGAGGCATCCAATGCTTCTTTTAGCACCCAACGCTACGGAGACGTGGCAGAGGTCAGCTTCAAGGGGCGGAAGTTCTACCTGCTCAAGCCATCCACATACATGAATCTCAGCGGTAACGCTGTCCGCTATTGGGTGGACAAACTTAAGCTCCCACTCGAGAACCTGATTGTCGTTTGTGACGACATCAACCTTCCGTTCGGGACTGTGCGGATGCGCAAGAATGGAAGCGATGGGGGGCACAACGGGTTGAGGGACATTGAATACAGGCTCGGGACCACCAGCTGGGCCAGAATCAGGATTGGGGTGGGTAATGATTTTCACCCCGGCAGCCAGGTCGACTACGTGCTGGGCCAGTTTTCCGATGAGCAGAAGGCTGAGATTCCCGGGATCTGCGCCAAGGTAATTGAGGGAATAAAGAATTATTCGACAATCGGTGCGGACAGGGCGATGAACTTCCTTAACTCCAGACAGAAGTAAGGTGTTAAATAGCTTTTTTGTCAATTTTATTTGTTTATTCCTTTTTTTTGCATATATTGCGTGGTGGAATAGCGTAAGTATAGATAGTACAGAACATTATATTAACAACTCACTAAATTTTATAAGAAATGAAAAAGCTTG
Organism: Bacteroidales bacterium; assembly: GCA_017429885.1. Lineage (GTDB taxonomy): Bacteria > Bacteroidota > Bacteroidia > Bacteroidales > UBA932 > Cryptobacteroides. The sequence goes on from JAFROA010000008.1 coordinate 2,905, forward strand.
TAGCACAGATCAAGGAAGAACTTGAGGCTTTTGTCGTGAACGCCGACGCTCAGGTAGAAAAAGGTAACAAGGCCGCCGGTGCCCGCGCTCGTAAGGCTGCCCTCGAACTCATGAAGGATCTCAAGGAGTTCAGGAAAGTTTCCGTAGCCGAAGCCAAGAAGTAATTCACTACAAACCATTTACAAGCGGCCGCCATCAAGGGGGCCGCTTTTTGTTGATGAGACGGTCTTTTTTCACATTAATATTGGCTATACTTCTTGGGTTCCCGGTTACAGGGACATCTCCCAGGAAGGGGGCCTTTCTCATGTCCCAACCTGACGGAACGTCTTTTATGGCGAAGCTCCATGGAGATGAATTCATGAAGGTCCTCACCACGGCTGATGGTCATGCGGTGGTGAAAGATAACGACGGTTATTATCACTACGCCACGTTCAGACCTGATGGCTCAAGGGTAAGTTCCGGCTACAGGATTGGCGGCAAGGCCCCGGCGGACATCCTGGCCGCGAGTCACTCTATTCCGTGGACAGTCTTGAAAGACAAGACTAAGGCGGTCCGGAGGGACAGGCGTGAAGCCGTCCGCTTCCATCCCGCCACGAGGGGGTCCTCACCAATAAAAAAGCACTGCATCGTCATACTCGCCCAATTCCAGGACATAAGCTTCACTGGAGGAGAAACAAGGCGCTCGGATTTCGTGAACTTGATCACAAAAGAGGGCTCCAAAAGTGTCCTGGACTATTTCAACGACCAATTCCAAGGCCAATACGAGTTCAACTTCACGATAGGCCCTGTAGTCACACTATCAAAGAATCATGACTATTACGGAAAGAACGACGAAGACAAAGCCGGGCAGGACATGCACCCCCAGGAACTTGTCCGTGAAGCTTGCGTCCTTTCCAACCCGCAAGTGGATTTCTCAAGCTACGATGATGACGGTGACGGGATCGTGGACAATGTCTTCGTGGTAGTCGCGGGAAAGAGCGAGGCTGAGGGTGCCGATTCTGATTGCATGTGGCCTCACCAGTGGTATGTTCCCGATCTCACCCTGGACGGGAAGAGGATACGCACCTACGCCCTCTCCACCGAGCTCACCGTGAAAAGCCAGAACAGCGGTGGACAGCTTGTGTGGGGGCTGTGCTCAATCGGAACCTTCTGCCACGAGTATAGTCACACTCTCGGACTTGAGGACTACTACGACACCGATGAGGAAGGGAGCGGAGGCATGTCGAAAGGTATGTGGGGCTCCACATCATTGATGGACGGCGGTAATTTCAATGACAATGGTAACACGCCTCCATATTTCAACGCCATTGACAGGCACATGTTCGGGATAGGCAAGCCTGAGGATATGGCCATTGGGACTTATACTCTCGAGCCTGTGAACAAAAACGGTCGCTATCTGGTACTCGAGAACCCCTCTAACCCTGACGAGTTCTTCCTTTTCGAATGCAGGGCGAAAAAAGGATGGGACGCCTTTATCGGAGGTTCAGGATTGGCCATTTACCATGTGGATATGACCACTAATGAAGCCGGTTGGTCAGATGACGCCGGCAAGACCGTAACCGCGGAGTATCGATGGGATAACAATGAGATAAACTGTAATCCCGAATTCGAATGCGCCGACATGGTTGAGACATCCGCGGACGCCATGGATGTCAGGCAGGCTTTCTTCCCATACAAGAATATCTCCTCATTCAATATCAATTCGTCGCCAGCTTTCAAGTTCAATGACGGCACCCTTTCTCCATTTGCCATCTCAGGCATAAAGGTATCGGGGGACAATGTCAGTTTCACCGTCTACAACAGCTCGGACATAGTGCCAAAGGCGACAGACGTGCTCACAGAGGTCTATCAAGACGCCGCCATCCTGACATGGAAGTCAGATGTGGAGGGCTATACAGGAGACGCCATCGTGACATGGGGGAAGACCTCAGGAAGCGTCAAGACCGAGCGGATCAGGCCATATGAGGACGGGAAATATTCAATCACTTTGGAAGGCCTCTCCCCCACCACGCCATACACTGTTGATATCTCATTCGACAGGAATGGAGTGACAGGAGACATAGTCACTAGTGACTTCCTCACCAAAGCCCTGGTTTCTGGTGGGCAACCATTTATTTACCTCGAATATCTCTCCGGCTCCAGAATAGGCGGACGGTTCCCTACCGGATCAGGACTGCCACTACGGGTCTATAACGCTGTAGGAGAGAAAGTCAGTTGGAGCTATGACGGAGCTCATGTCCAAACCGACGGCAGCGGTTATTTCCACCCCGCCAAATCAGGAGTGCTGAAAGCTGTGGTATACCACTCTGACGGCACCCAAGATATCCTGTATAAAGAGATAATACTGCAATGATGAAAACCCTATCATTATTCCCTGCCATTCTGTTCCTGGCAGTCATGTTCTCCTCTTGCGACAGGACTCTTGAGCCAGACAGCTCGTTCATAGGCAGCTCAGACATAGAGCTTACCATTGGTGGAAGCGTTGTGTACACGTACGACCCTGCCAGCTGGCAGCTTGGTTATAACGCATCAAAAAAGGAATTCCGGGTTTTTGATGACTCAATGAAGAAATACTACACGGTCACATGCTCCACTCTCCCCTCCTCCACAGGACAGAAGTTGGAAGCCACAATAACTTGGTCCTCAGGTAGTTCCACCCAAACAACGAAGGGGAAATTCGAAGTCGCCAAGACCCAGGGCGACACATACTGGCTATGGTGTGGAGACAAAAAAACACGGACGGGTGTAACCGTCCGCATTTTAAGGTAAGATCTACTCTCAAAGGGCTCAGGATTGTGCCATCCGGCGCATACAAAATCAGATGCGGAAATTATCTTAGGCTACGGATCTCATCCAAGGAAAGTCCTGTGTATTTTTGAATGACAGACAAATCCAATCCATCCAAGAGCATCTTTTTCGCGGTTTCACGCAAGCCCTCGGCTAAACCCTCGTTCCTGGCCGATCGGAGCTGGCTCCGCTGGTCAACCTCCCACATGTAGCGGGCAAGATACTCTCTCTGGCTCATCTCTTCCATGGAAGCAAATTTAGACAATTGGAATATCTTTTCCAAATAACTGCCACGATATTCAGATGGCATCTCCTTCATCGATCCCATGTTCTTGATAGTGTAGAGGATCCACTCCGGAGTGTCCTTGACCTCTTGCAAAGTCTCCGTCAGTTTTGGTAACTCCACGGTGATGTAGTGCAGGCTGTCCGTGAATTCTATGCCGTTGTCCTTGACGTTCCGGATCGTGTAGTGATTGATCATGTCATCGTTGCCCGGCACTCCCGGAATGATGAAATCCGTGATGCCGACCATGTTGCTGAAAGATGATGCGTCAGCGGCAGGAATCCTGTCGATCAATCCTCGAATATATCCGATTGAGAAGTCGAAGGATCCCATCTCTGCGACGATCGAGGTACTCAAGCCCGCATCCCAATTATTCAATGAATAACCTCCCCAGCCTCCTGCCCTGACTCTCCAGTCAAACGGATATGTCCTGCCGAGAAAGAGTTCCGCATCGACAGGCAGCCTAAGTCTGAATTCCTTCTTGGGGAGACAGTCCAATGCGGGACCCGCGCTTAGGAACAATCTGGTTCCTTTGACATGTTGCCTGAAAGACATGCCTGCCGACATCGCAAAACCAGAGCGGCTTTCCACGGCATTTCCAGAGAGGAAAGCGTAGCCTCCGCCAACTTGGAAATCATAAAACCTTCCGGCGGCGATCATATTATTATACCGTTCTGTTTTCTTGATCTTCTTGCGCCACTTTTTATAATGATTCTCCATCGACTCCTTGGAATAAGGCTCTGAACTCAGTGTGTCCAACTTGCTGAAAAAGTTCATGAGATCGTCCGGATCGATGAATCCTGTAAGTTTCGCAAGGTAGTCTCCTGACTGGTTCAGGGCGATGAAACAAGGGAAAGCCCGTGCGACTGGAAGATACGTGGCAAATTCTCCGGGATTGTCAGGGTCGACAGTCTCGAGGTTGTATGTAGTCGCCGCTGTCTTCAGAACCGCCGATGTGTCAAGGGCTTCCTGAAAATCCACGAACATGATGTGGCTGGAATTCCCAAAGCACAGGACTTTCAGGTTCCTTGGATTATACACCTGGCCTGACGCAAGGTTGCAGATCACTGTCGCGGCCGCCAAAACGATAGCGAATTTTCTTCCCATCACTCCTCATCTTCAGCCTTTGACAAGAAAGCGAGGAACTCCTTCCGCTTGACGGAGCCGAGTAATGTGTCAACTACTTTCCCGGTCTTGTCCAGAATGACGAAATAGGGGATAGAGCCTTTGAAACCGACAGGGATGAACCTCTCTGCGAATAGTTTACCGTCATTCTGATCGACATCGAGGAGCAGTACGTTGAATCCATCAAGAACCTTTTTCACACTCGAATCCTTCATGACGGACTCCTTCATGTACTTGCATGGCCCGCACCAAGATGCGGTGAACATGACCAATGTTGGCTTCTCCTTGTCCTGAATGTACTTCTGCGGGATAAGCGTTTTATTCATTAGCTATCCGGAATGAGATTGTCCCGCACTATGACGTTTTCCCTGCTGGCGGTCCTGCTGCTGGCGGGGCTTGACATGTGTTGCGGAGGATCGGGCTTCGGGATTCCGGACGGGGTGATATTCAATAAATTAAGGCTTCCCCGCATCTTGACGGCCGTCCTTGCCGGGGCATCCCTGGCTCTTGCCGGACTGCAGATGCAGACCGTGTTCCGTAACCCTTGTCGTCGGAGCCGGGCTCTCCCTTGTCGCCGACATCCTGTCCCAGGTGTTCCCGACCCCGCTCCCCGTCGGCAGCACCATGGCCATCATCGGCGCGCCGATAATCGTTTATATTCTTTTCAGGCGATGATCAAGGCTGTTGACATAGTTATCGGCTACCCGGAGGCGAATAAGGCGGCAGGAGTTGCAGGGCTGCTGTCTTTCGAATTCGCTGACGGCGAGTGCGTTATGCTCCGGGGCCGGAACGGCAGCGGCAAGACCACCCTGATGAAGACCCTCGCCGGATTGCTCCCGCTACTTTCAGGGACGTTCGAAACCGGAGGTGAGGCCGTCCTTGTACCGACCAGGATTCCCAAAGTCAAGGGATTCACCGTCGAGGAATTCGTCCGAACAGGCATGCTCGCCGAGTTCGGGGCATTCAGGCGGCTGGATAAGGAAGCGGAGAACCGGGTCACGGAAGCGGTTCGGATGATGGAACTGAACCAGCTGGCAGACAAGGATTTAAGCCGCCTTAGCGACGGCGAGTTCCAGAAAGCCTGCATAGCCGCCGCCCTGACCCGCAATGCGAACCTCCTGATGCTCGACGAGCCCACCGCCTTCCTCGACGTGGAGAACCGGGTCATGGTCCACAAAGCCCTCCAGCGCCTCTCTCACGAGACCCTCATCACCATCATCTTCTCCACCCACGACATCCACGACGGCGCCCTCTACTCCGACTCCGTGCTGGCCCTTTGACGCGGCTCATTGTTCCGAAGCCATCATCTGGTACCTCCAAAAGTGTTCTTTGCGTTCGAGGTGGTAGTCGGTGTAGGTGTCACAACTGCCTCTGATCATCATGGCGACCTGGGTGTCAGGGTATAGCTTGATAACAGTCGCGTTATTCCCGATCATGTGGTTAATCCTGGCTGTTGTCTCTTCGTCCTTGCAGATAGAAAGGGCTTCCTTGAATAGCTTTTCGGCTTGAGTGAATACTGATTGTTGCGCGCGACTGGTCATATCGACTGGCGGATAATCTTCATAATAACCAGAGAACGAGTAGAAGGACAGAGCCCAGCAGTTTCCGACGGAGTTCTTCATTCCTATGGCTAACTTGGTCATCATCAATGCCTTCCGGTTTGGATCATCCGTAATCCTGATGCCTCTCTCAAGTGAAGCCATCTCGTGGGCGAACTTGAATTTGTAGTCTCCACGATCCTTTAAGGGTTCCAATTCTGGGTTGAACGGGTCGTATTTGAGATATCCTTCCCGACCAACATTGGTCCTCCTCTGGAAAGAAGATGGCACCTTGGCAAGCCATTCTTCGGCTTCTTCATATCTCATGAGACGAATCATGCGGGTGCCGATTACCTCTTGGAAAAAAGCTTCCTCTGAATATCCTCTGTCGTTTAGATATCTTAAAACATTGGTTGTAGGGCGCTTCAGGTTGTCAACATATTTGATCAAGCAACCGACATCCACAGTATCGACCAATTCGAAGAAAGAATCCCTATAGTCGTGGTAGTTAAAGCCTTCTCCCGTCCGATACTCCCGCATAGACATCTTCCCGTGTTTCCATTCGCCTGAAGCGTCTTTTCTGTAAGACCAAACACTGTCGACTTTTTGGAGGAGATAATTGTCAGCCATATTGGCAAAGGCCAATGCGCTAACCTCCTGAAAGTTATCAAGAAGCGTCGGAACTATCCCGGAATGGACAATCTTCCGCAGCATATCATTCCAATAGAAGAAACTCCAATTGCCCGAAATCGCATTGATCCCCTCATCGGCCGTACTGCCTCTGTATTCTTCAATATTGTCATTGATTTTACGTTCAAGCCATTTGACATGGCCAAGCATCCTGGCCTCGTATCCTTCGCGATAATTATTCATCGAATCAAGGTAGATCCTTAATACCCTGATGGATTCCTTGATGTACTTGCTTCCAGGACTGTTCTCGGCCAGGGTTAGAGTTTTTGCGGCGGAGGTGTTGTCTCCGAGAATATGGTCAATGAACGACGCTGAATAGTACCAAAGGTCGGGATCTTTTACCTTCTTTTCCCTACCGAT
>JAFROA010000067.1 GCA_017429885.1 Bacteroidales bacterium
GATTTCGCCTTCTGAGAGCCGGACTCGGCGGCGAAATAAGTCTCTCCGTTGAGGAAGAATCCTTCTGGGGTCTTCACATAGACCTGGGTGCCAGCCACCTGGGAGACAGTCACCTTGCAAGTGGCGGTGAAGCCGCCTTCCTCGCTCGTCGCGATGATGTCCGTTTCGCCATTCCCTATCGCGGTCACCTTCCCGGAATCATCAACAAGGGCGACAGCCGTGTTGGAAGACTTCCACGTGACGTTCTTATTATTGGCATATTCAGGATTGAACACAACCTGGAACTGTTTGACATCTCCCTTCTTCATGGCCAGGCTTGTGTAAGGGAAACGAAAACGGCGACAAAAGCCGCTGAGAAAAATCCGAATAGTCTTTTCATAACATTACTGATCAGTTCCTTACAAAGATAAGAAATATTTTTCTCCTTGCCAAGTGTCTCTTTCTTCCAGACGTTTGTCCAGGAGCCGAAGGATGCCGTCATTGCGGATAAGACCCCAAGGTGTCTCCCTGACAAACCTCGGAGGCACTTCACCTGCGACCCTTTCAATGCATAGGTCCGGACGGAGGCGCTCAAGGATGTCTATGACCAAGTCGAGATAATCATTGAGACTAAGCCTTAAGAATTCGCCGGGATTATTGTCATATTCCTTCTCCATTCTGGTGCCCTTGACTATCTGGAGCTGGTGGAACTTTACCGAGGTGAGAGGTAGTGACGAAATCACAGAGCATTGATCCAGAAGCATTTCCCTGCTTTCTCCCGGAAGCCCGAGAATGAAATGCGCTCCTACATCGATTCCTCTTTCCGCTGTCATCTCAACAGCTTTCCTCGCCGTCTCGAAATCATGTCCCCGGTTGATTCTCAGGAGTGTCTTGTCATAGCACGACTCGATCCCATATTCCACCACAATCACTTTCTCCCCGGCAAGCGAAGAGAGATAATCTAGTTTCTCCTCGTCAACACAGTCCGGACGGGTGCCTATCACGAGACCGACCACCGAAGGATGGGACAGGGCTTCGCCATACAAGGTCTCAAGCTTCTCAAGGGAAGCATAAGTATTTGAATATGACTGGAAATAAGCAAGATAATGATTAACCTTGGGATAACGGCGATGATGGAACTCTATTCCCTCGTCAATCTGCTGGAGAAGAGACTTGCCCGGGATGCTGTAGCCTGGATGGAAGGCTGCGTTGTCGCAATAGGAGCATCCGCCATATCCCACGGTGCCATCCCTATTGGGACATGTGAAACCGGCGTCTATCACCAATTTCTGCAGACGCTCGCCATAAATGCGTTGGTAGCGTCCAGATGCCGTGTTGTATCTTTTGCCTTCCGGGAAGTCGACCATCTCCATGTCCTCAATCAATGCCTTAAAGTTACATTAAAAATCGTTATATTCGCATCTTGAGGTATCGCGACGAATATGAAAAGATTTTTATCATCCATCATCCCTTTATTTGTCATCTATCTGTCCAACCCTGCTCTCGCACAAGAGGAAAGATCGACACATCTGAGATTCGGTGACAAGGAAATATCCGCCAAGACTGCCAAGAAAGCAGTGGTGGACCTATCCGCCAATTTCATGAGAGAGGCTCCAGAGTATGAGGCCGAGCTTGGCGACCAGGCTCTTATGGGCACTGTGGTCGAGGTGCTGGAAGAGAAGGACGGATGGGCTAAGATCAAATCTCCGGAGCCTTATACGGCCTGGGTTGACGCCCGCGGGCTGGTCATGATGAATGACCAGGAAATCGCCGATTATCTTGAGGCTCCCAAATACATATGCACCGCTTTCAAGTCATGTGTCTATGAAGAGCCGTCTCTCAAATCTGGGATAGTGTCCGAGTTCATCCTCGGGGACCTGGTCCGTATCATGTACAAGACCATCACCCACACTAAAGGCAGCCTCAAAGGATACGAGGAGGGGCGGGTGGTCCTGAAGAAAAAGTTTGTGGGTGTCGTGCTGCCCTCAGGCAAGACAGGTTATGTTCCAGCCTCTGACGTGGCCGTTTTCTATAAATGGGCCAAAGGCAAGTATGATGGCCTGAACAAGGAGGATTCCTTGAGAAAGAATCTGGTCGAGACCACACGGGGATTTATCGGTGTCCCTTACATGTGGGGAGGCACCTCCATCAAGAACGTTGACTGCAGCGGACTCGCCAGAAGCGTATTCCTGGCAAATGGGATACTTCTCCCACGCAATGCCTCCCAGCAAGGAAGGCTGGGAGAGAATCTGCCTCTGTTCAGCGCTGACGGCGAGGTGATTTGGACCGGGCTTCTTCCCGGAGACCTCGTCTTCTGGGGACGTGAGGCGGCGAATGGGGTTCCCGCTAAGGCCACCCATGTGGGAATATACATCGGTGACGGGCGGTTCATCCACTCTTCCTGGGTCGTGAGAGTCAGTTCCCTTGACCCTTCAGCACCGGATTATTACGACAGGAAACCGCTTTGTGCCAGAAGAGTAGTAGGCCAAGTTGACGTCGCGGGCTCCGGTGTGATCTCTGTTTTCAGCAGCCAGGATTATTTCCCGAGATAACCTGCCCTGGTGACTTGGTTATTCGGCTGTTTTTCGTA
>JAFROA010000068.1 GCA_017429885.1 Bacteroidales bacterium
CCCTTCCGTTCGTTTCTGAAGGATGACCTGATGAGGTGCTCTCATGGTTTTCTTGTCCTTGCCGAAACTTGCTCTCATCTCTTCTTGACTGAAAATGACAACGGTGGAGTCGTTCCCGTGGGTTGAGATCACTTTGTCCGGTGCGGAGGACATATCCCTGTCAATCCACACGTTGAAATAGTTCCTATGGGTGTCTGAAATATTGAAACTCAGCGAGTTGCCTTGGAATCTGACCTTGAGATAAACCCCGGTCCAGTCGAAGGAGACCGCTCCGTCACTTTCCGACGTCCGTCCGATGTAAGTTATCCTTCCATCAGAGCCTTTTATGCTCTCGCTCCATCCCGATACTTGAAACACCAGGATGACAATCAGCAGGGACAATAACCTTTTAATCATAATCTTCAGAAAGAAAGCATATAAAGTTAAACAAGTTTTTTCTGAATCCCAAAAGACAAATGATTAAAGGAAGCTGAGCCATCTCAGGGCTATCCGCTTGATGGAGTTGCTGAACCTGAATATATTCAGTCCCAGCCTCGAGGGGGCATAAAGATTGGCGAAGTCTCTTGTCAAGCGAAGGCAGTCCGAGTGGAATATCTCCTTCCGTCTGCTTATCACAGAGCTGTACCTTTTCCCGGTATAATCATCGAGAGCATCCAGCATCCGGATCATTTTCAGGTGGTTTTTTATCCTGGCCTTCCTGTCGTGGCGCTTGGTCCAAGACCCCTCAGTGGCGATGCGGTAGACGGACATGCTGTCGCTCAAGTACATCATCCCGCCCCTGAGTGAGCATTGGATCGCCAGGACATAGTCAATCATTACCACTTCCCTCATGGGAGTCCATTCGAGATAGGCCTCTCTACGACACATCAGGGACGATGTGGCGCAGAACCAGCCTCCGCCTCCAATGATCACATCCTCCACCGGGACGATCCCGCTTCTTAGCCTCGGGGCTATCCATCCATTGAATCTCCCATTTTTCAGCCTTAATGCCCTGTGTGAGCATATATCCACTTCTGGATGGGCGTCCAAAGCGTCCACCTGGCGTTGGAGCTTGCGTGAGTCAGTCCAATAGTCATCTCCCTCGCAGAAGGCGATGTATTCCCCTCGTAGTATAGGGAAAATGTATTCCTTTGTGATGGGGACGCCTTTGGAATACTGGTTCTCTTTCTGGAATATGGGTTTGATTATGTCAGGGTACTTGGCTTGGTACTCCCGAATGATCTCGTCCGTGCCGTCGGTGGAGGCGTCGTCATGGACGATGACCTCGAAAGGGATGTCGGTCTCCTGCGACACGAAGCCTTCCAGGGTATCCCGGATATATTTGGCGTGATTGTATGCCAAGCAAATAACGCTAACCTTGATCAAGTCCATCGTTTTTGTCAATCAAAGTGTAGTCGTCCAGCATCTTCTGGAGAGCCTCGGGGGAGTTGAACATTATCGCGTCCAGGATCGAGAGACGCTCCACGAACGGCTCTCTGAACTGGTTGTATTCCGGAAGACCGGACTTCAGGAATTTGAGAGTGATTCCATGCTTTCTGAACTCTGCGGTGTCATACAACTTCATGCCACCAATCGCATTGATATATGTGTCAGCCCCCATCCTGCGGCATGCGTCATAAATGCGTTCCTCCCTCTTGTACAATGCATTCCCAACCAGTTCCGAGGACCTTTTTAACGGAGTGGTAATATTCAGGAAAGCGCAGACTTCCTTTATGGAATTCTCAAGGAAATCAGCCAGGTTGGTTTCCGGGTATCGTAAGATTCGCTCCGCCAAGGCGATCCCGTTATCGAAATATGGAGCCTTGTGATAGGCGAACTCCAGGGTCTTGAGTTTCTTCCCAACCTTGATGGGGAGAATCTCCATGTTTTTTATGAGCTTGTAACTGCTTCTCTTTTTGATCTCAATCCTGAAGAATAAGGGTTTGCCATCCACCAGAATACGATTACGGCAGATCCATCCGCTTCTTATGAAGTTGTAATCATCGCTGACCAAGAATAAATCAGACGCCTTGATGAGCTGCCACCATGCAAGGTAAGGCAGGAAATATGGTTGGTTTCCCGCGAGGATCATAAGACGTCACAATTTTCAAGGATACCTGGATCATCCGTGAGGAGTGGACACGCTTTGCGGTCGTCCCCGACATTGGTCACGGGAAGGCTTGATGCCCTGAACAACCCGGAGCCGAAATACCGGTCATTGACGCAAAGCATCATTCCGCATATATAGTCTTGATATTCAGTGCCTTCCCAAGTGGTCTTGTAGGTTCTCTGGGGGATGAAAGGCTGTATGACCATCCCGTCTGTCTGGAGATGATTCCACTCCTCGTCAGAGGTCAATATTCCCGCTTTGACACCCTCGCTCTTTCCGAGCCTGTAAGGCTTCAGAATGAATTGGTTCTTATTGGCCACCGCATCTTTCAGAATGTCAGCGGCTTCCGGAGTGGAGCAATCCCAAGTGGGGATGGCGTGGGAACGCAGGAATACGGTCTCTTCCTGGCTTAGACAACAATTGGTGAAACAGTCCTCGAACCAAAGCCGCATGAAGCGTTTGTCGTGGATTAGGAATATATTCCTGAAGTCACTGTACATCCCTAGGTCAGCCATC
>JAFROA010000069.1 GCA_017429885.1 Bacteroidales bacterium
CTTGTAGACACGAGCCGACTCGTCCCATAACTTAGAATTTATCAAGGTCTTGATGTGCTCGGCTTTCTTGGCGTAAACCTCTGCCTCATCCGGCTTCCCAAGCATCGTAGCCATAGTGGAAAGAGCCACGGCATCAGCGTACATATAGCTGTTGATAGTAGCCCTATATCCAGTGGCATCAGGACTTAATCCCCCGGAAATCGACACCTCCATTCCATCATGGCCGTCTCCCTGCCAGAAGAGGCCATCGGGATCATCCCTATGGTCACCTTCCCATGCCGCATAGATCTGTTTCAGATCCTCATAAGAATCTTTAATCAAATCCATGTCGGGATGGACTTTATAGAACTGGAGGAAAGCCTGGGCCGCGGGAAAACTGTATCTGCGGGCATCATTCTTCTCCCTGCACCAGTACGCCGCATAATCTTTCAGATAGGTGGGATCCTTGAGCCAGCGACCCTCATTGAAATGATGGGCGGCGGGACAGCAGATAGCGTTGTATTTCCCTGCCCAGGGAACTTCCGGGAGGAACTCGGTGATAATAAAGCCTTCAGGAGTGGATTTCACATGCTTACGGAAAGTCCACCAACGGAAATACCAAGTCTTCTCAAGTTCCTTGTCAGGGCACTCGAAGACAGGAACATTCTCTTTCATGAACTCCGCTGCCTTGTCATTGGGAAACTGCTGGATGTAAACCTCCTCGTCTGTGGCATTGAACCCGGCCACATATTCTGATATCAAAGAATCACCATCTTGGTCAATCTTCTGAACAAGGTTTCCATCACAGCCCGCGACTAGTAGGCCAACTCCACATAATGCCAACAGAAATCTTATCATATATTATGCTGCTATCTTACAGGGAACTCAGTGATTCTCAACGTAGTGCAGCCGTAAGGAATAAGCTCGATCTCCTCTTCCTCACCAACTCCGACCTTCCCTTGCTGGATAAAAAACGGGATCTGGCCAGCGGAACCCCTATAGGCCTTCCAGTCAAGAAGTTCACGTCCGTGGCATTTAATCGCCAGAGGGGCATTCTCGACATTCCAAGGATAGAGACTTCTATCCGTGTCCTTACGTACAAGGGTAAAGCGGTCCTTGAAGTTATCTTTGGACAGGTCCATGCGGGAAAGGCAGTAGTTCCACTTGTCCGGAGTGGTAACCTCAAAGTACCAATCGCCATAACGCACTCTCTCCTCGGGCTTGAACTCCTTGCGGGTCCATTTTTCCTGGAGCTTGAGCGCATAGACGAGCGGCCCTCTCTCGATCACCGTGGCGCGGTCAAACCACTGGCCGGAGGTGATCTCCATCGGGAGCTCGACAGTCACGACATCGCCTTTGGTCCAATTTCTTCTGAGTGAGACGATTCCTCCGGCAGCGACGGCCTGGTCGACCTTCTGGCCGTTGACCTTCACCACAGGCTCGTCACACCACCCAGGAATACGGAACTTGATCGGGAACCAGGCTCCTTTGACCTTCTTGTCCGGGAAACTTACAGTCAGCTTGACCGTCTCGTCGAAAGGATAGAAGGTCTCCTCCTTGACATTCACCTTAACTCCGTCCGCCACAACGGCTTCCACGGTAGAAGGAGCGAAAACGAGAGCCGCGAGACCACCGTCATCGGTGGCGTACCACAAGTTCTGCGTGAACTTAGGCCAACCCTGGTGCATGTTGGTCGTGCAGCAAGGATACCCGTTCAGGACTCCGAACACCTGGTCAGTGTCATCATGTGGAGTTGAGAAATTACGCATTGTGTTGCGGGAACACTCGATCTGGTTGGTCTGCTGGAAATACTGCCGCGCGGTGTAATCGTCGTTGGCCTGGGTCGGAAGGGCGTTGTAGGCTACCCTCTCTAGATAATCAGCCCAATGGGGATCGCCGGTGATCCGGAGCATCTCCTCCAGGGAGAACATCATTTCCACGGCGGTGCAAAGCTCGGAACCGCGGATAGGATCACCGTAGTTGATCAGCTCGTCCCCGGCCCAAAGGCCGGTGGGGAGCCCGAGATAGTCGTGAATGGTCTTCTCACCCCTGCGCATCGCCTCCAGGAGCTTGGGATCCTTACTCTGCTGGTAGAAAACCACGGGCTCCTTGAAGCCTTGTCCCAGATTGACGCAGTGCATGCTGTTCTGGGTGCGGAGCATTGTCCCGTCATAGAATATCTCGCTCCACTTGGTGCTCTGGTTGTGGATCAGCTCTCCAAGCTCGAGAAGATACTTCTCTCCGGTAAGGTTATAGAGCCACAAGATGACCTCAAGATTATCCCCGCCCCTCTGGGCGCCCCAGAAAGTCCAGTTGTCCAGCGGATACTTAGGGAGCATCTTGAGCTGGTAACGGAAGTACTTGTCCAGGAACGGGATAACCCTCTCGTCGCAGGTGGCCATATAGTATTGCTTGATGATTTTCAGGGCCACCATCTTGGGCCACCAGTCGTGAGAGTTGTTCCTCTGCAGTCCCGGTTCCGGATCCCGGTCGATGTCAGGGCCGAAATAGCCGTCCTCTTTCTGGGACCCGAGGATGGCCTCGACCCAGACCTGGGCCTTGTCTTTCAGGGTCTGGTCATCAAGGATATATGCCAACGGCAGGAGTCCGTCAATCCAATAAGGCCCTCTCTCCCAGGCGTCCCCGTCTCCACCCAGCCAGGCGTTACGTTTGCCGACGACGTTGGGATAAACCTCATCCAGATGGCCGGTCAGACCGGACACCTGGGC
>JAFROA010000070.1 GCA_017429885.1 Bacteroidales bacterium
AAACTAACCCTATTTCCAACAGAATCGGTATCACCCGTGGATGGGACTCCAACTGGTGTGGCGGCAACTATGCCGAGAAGATCGCCGAGGATTATGAGATCCGCAAGTACCTGACCAACCGTCTTGCAAAGGCCAGCATCTCCAAGATCGTCATCGAAAGGACCCTTAAGCTCATCACCGTGACTATCCACGCCGCAAGGCCTGGTTTCATCATCGGAAAGGGCGGACAGGAGGTTGACAAGCTTAAGGAAGAGCTCAAGAAGGTCACCAAGAAGGATGTCCAGATCAACATCTTCGAGGTTAAGAGGCCTGAGGTTGACGCCCACATCGTGGCCGACAGCATCGCCCGTCAGATTGAGGGTCGTGTCTCTTATCGTAGGGCCATCAAGATGGCTATCGCCTCCGCCATGAGGGTTGGAGCCGAAGGCATCAAGGTTCAGATCAGTGGCCGCGTCGGTGGCGCTGAGATGGCTCGCAGCGAGATGTTCAAGGAAGGCCGTACTCCTCTTCACACTTTCCGCGCTGACATCGACTATGCTCTGGCTATCGCCAGCACCAAGGTCGGTTGTCTCGGAATCAAGGTGTGGATCTGCAACGGTGAGCGCTACGGAAAGCAGGATCTTACTCCTAACGCCCCTTCAGCCGCCAATGCCCAGGGCGCCGGACGTCCTAGGAATGACCGCGGAGACCGCAGGGGTGACCGTCGTGGAGACCGTGGCGACCGTCGTGGTGGCCGCGCCCCTCGTCGTGACTCCAGGAGCGCCGAGTAAGGTTTATCCTTCGTAATTAAGAAAGACCGGTACCGAGTGTGCCGGTTTTTCTTTTTTTTATGTACATTTATGGGTGATAACCATGTTCGTCATGAATAGGAATACAGTCATATTCATTCTTTTAGCTATCGGAGTTCTTTATGGCTGCGGTGGCAAGACGGCTAGACCGTCAGTCAACGATGTCTACCCCAAGTCGAAAGGTGTCACCCGTATAGTGCAATACAATGTCGGGGTATTCTCAAAAGAGCTTGAGAACAGCATCCCGATGGTGGCTGCGATGATGAGTGAGATAGGAGCCGATGCCCTATCGCTTAACGAGTTGGACAGTTGCACCACCCGCCACGGTAATTATCAGTTGGCTGATTTCGCCGAGGCGATAGGCGGTTGGGAATATCGCTTCAGCCGCGCCATGCCTTACGCCGGTGGAGCCTACGGGGTGGGAATAACTGTCCCGGATAAGATCCTTGATTCTTTCACTATCCCTCTACCCAAGGGAAATGGCACAGAACCAAGGGCTTGCGGAGTTGTTGAGACAAAGAGGTATGTCCTTGCGACCACCCATCTTGACTACAAAGACATGCCATCCATGGTTATCCAGGCGAATACTATCAACGAGGCCTTGTCAGGGAGATATGCCAAATTAAAAAAGCCTGTTTTTTTGGCCGGGGATATGAACTCCACCGCTGGAAGTGATGTGCTGAAAGAATTGGAGAAAGAGTGGGAAGTGCTATCTTGCGGGAAGAACACTTTCTCCGCCCACAACCCCTTCGAGCGCATAGACTTTATTCTCGCATTGAGGAATGGAGCGAAGTATACACTGGTCGGCTCTGATGTCCCTGTTAAACTCCAGGGAGGAGATGTTGAGGTGGCGTCTGACCACCTGCCGATATTCGTGGATGTTAAACTCTGATTAGCGGTTGACATATTCGACGGTTTTTATTAATTTAGCGCTGATATTGTTGTAAAAACTAAAACTCAATAACATAATTAATTATGGCACAATCCAGAAGAGATTTTATCAAGAAAGCTGGTCTTGGAATCGGCGCCTTGACGATACTTCCCCGTGAGGTTTTCGGCAAGATGGGCGACTCCTCCAGCAAATTCGTGGCGCCGAGCGACCAGATGACCCGTGGTATCATCGGTGTTGGTGGTATCGGTATGAGCAATCTCCACTTCGCCAGCGATGAGCGCTGCCGCCTCGTGGCTGTATGCGATGTTGACCAGAAGCACCTTGACAACGCTCTCCAGAAAGGAGAGGAAAGGTTTGGCACCAAGCTCCAGTCCTATCATGATTGGAGGGATCTGGTCCATGACCCCAATGTGGACATCGTCCATATCGCTACTCCTTCCCATTGGCACGGCCTTATGGCCGTTGAGGCTGCCAAGACAGGGAAAGACATCTTCTGCGAGAAGCCGATGACAAGGACCATTGGTGAGGGCCAGAAGGTGGTCGAGGCCGTCAACAAATATGGCAGCATCTTCCGCCTGGACACCTGGTTCCGTTTCAAGGACACATTCTATGGTCTCGGCACGACGGTTGAGCCTCTGAAGAAACTTGTCGACAGCGGACTCCTCGGTTGGCCTCTCACCGTGAGGATCTCCGGAGCGACCGGTTTCGCCTGGAAGTTCTATTGGACAGGAAAGGAAAATCTTGTACCCCAGCCGGTTCCGAAAGAGCTGGACTATGACATGTGGCTCGGACCCGCCCCGGTCAAGCCGTATCAACCTCACCGAGTGCACCAGAGTTTCCGTGGCTATTGGGACTATGAGTCCGGTGGTCTTGGAGATATGGGTCAGCACTATATCGACCCGGTCCAGTACTTCCTGGGCAAGGATAATGACCTTCCTGTCAAGGTTGAGGTGGACGCTCCCCAGCAGCATCCCGACGCCGTGGGAATATGGAGAAGCATCACCTACACCTACGCTGACGGCTGCAAGATCATCCTTGAGGGTGAGGGTTTCGAGAGTTCCGGCAAGGTCCCGTATCTTGAGGGTCCTAACGGAAAGGTCTACAAAGGCTTCGAGTGCACCATCCCCAATGTCATGGATGTCATCAACGAGCTTCCGGATCCGGAGCCTCGTCAGGTCGACTTCCTCGACTGTGTCAAGAACCGCCAGAAGTTCGCCCTCAATGAGGAGAACGGCCACTATAGCTGCACAATTGTCAACATGGGTTCATGCGCCCTCCGTCTCGGAAGGACTCTCCATTTTGACCCCGACAAGCAGATGTTCATTAACGATGATGCCGCCAACCTGCTGATCAACCAGCCCATGCGCGGACCTTGGTCAATTTAAAACCAGATTGAAGTATGAAAAAGATATATTCGATATTGATTCTTCTGGCCCTCTCGGTGTCCATGTATGCTCAGGACGCCAGGCAGAGAACCGTTCAGACCATAGTCGCTGATGTGCTGGCCGCCATGCCGGCTCAGAACAGCTCGGATTTTGCCACCCAGATGGGTGACCTGGCCGCGGCTGCTCCCCAGTCCATCGTGGAGGTGGCCAAACTCATGAAGCCCGCCGGCGATGGCGTCAAGAACGCCATTTATGAATATGCCCTCCAGGGGTTGGTCTCATACGTCAACGACCCCGCCCATTCCGCCAAGAAGGCTGATGTGCTCAAGGGACTCCAGGATGCCGCCGCTGCCTGCTCTGACACCTACAACAAGCAGTTGCTGACCTCCCTCCAGAGGATGCTTGGCGACTATGTGGCTCCCGAAGCCGAGGCTTTGATGCCCGTCAAGGAAGCCAAGGCCCTCCTCAAGTCCGGCGCCACCCATGAGAAGTGCCTGGCCGCCTGGTCTTTGATGAACGCGGAGCCTGCGAAGGCTTTGAAGACTGTCGCTTCCGCTCTCAAGAGCGACGACAAGATATTCAGAAACTCCGTGATCGGTAACGCCACGAAGATTCTTGGCGCCTCCGCTCTTGTCCCGGTTCTCACTGGTAAGTTCAAAAAGCTCGCCCCTGACGCCAAGGTCGATGTGCTCAACTGGTTTGGCAACAATAAGATATCCTCTGTTGCCAACATAGTGAACTCCGCCATCGGTGATGGTGGTGAGGTGGCAAAGGCCGCCATCGCCGCCGCCGGAAAGATTGGTGGATCGGCCGCTGCGAAGGCCCTTATTGGCCAGCTTGGCGGGGAGAACGGTCTCGAGGCTTTGACCGCCCTTAAGTCATTCAAGGGAGACATCAAGAACGATGTCGCCGCCGCATTGACCGAGAAACTTGCCGGTAACGATTTGGCAGCCGTCAAGAATCTGATGGATCTCGCTTCCTCGAGGAAGATGAAGAATGTGGCCCCGATCGTGTTCTCGATGATAAACTCCTCAGACAAAGGTGTTTCCAAATTGGCGACGACAGCTTTGTCTAACTTCACTGGGGTCGGTGACATAGCGAAGGTCGGTGGTCTTCTTGACGCCGCCAAGGACAAGGACGTTGTCAGCAGTTATCAGGATGCTCTCAAGTCCGCTATTCACACACTAACTCCAGCGGATCAGTATTCCAAAGTAAGCGGCTTGATGAAGGCGGCCAAGAATGTGGCTAATTTCTACCCGGTTTTGGCTTCCACTGGCACCGATGAGGCTGTCTCCGATCTTGCTGACGCATGGAAGGCAGGTAATGACCAGGCGCTTTCCTCCCTCGCTCTGATGGATAATTTCAAGGCCGCACCGGTCCTTCTCGATGCCGCGAAGAACAACCCTGGTAAGCAGGAGTCCGTCCTTCCTCGTTACATCTCCTTGCTGGATCAGTTCGAGACCAATCCCGAAAAGAAGCGCGCTTCTCTCGGAGAGGTTCTCGGCATCACCAAGCTCAAAGGAATCAAGGATCTGGCTTTGAAAGCATTGGCTAATATCCCCACAATGAAGTCCTTCCTGCTCGCCGGCAAGTATCTTGACGACAAGGACGCCGCTTACGCCGCGGCTGGTGCCATCCGCAACATCGCCTCCAAGACAAATGAGGAGATTGATTACAACACATTGAAGTCCAATCTTGACAAGGCCAAGACCATCTTCAAGGCCGCCGGTGGCGCCGATGATGGTTACGCTATTGATGAGATTAATCAGATCCTTGAGAAAGCTAAGCCTTTCACACCTTCCCAGCTCACCGCAGAGGAGAAGAAGCAGGGCTTTGAGATGCTCTTCGATGGAACGAACCTAGACAAGTGGCAGGGTGATCTTGAAGGGTATATTCCTGTCAATGGAACCATCTATGTGTCAGCCAACTATGGCAGCACGGGCAACCTCTACACCAAGAAGGAATACCGCAACTTCGTCTATCGCTTCGAGTTCTGTTTCCTCCGTGAGGGAGTCAACAATGGAGTCGGTGTCCGCACTCCTATCGGTGTAGATGCCGCTTATGACGCCATGTGCGAGGTTCAAATTCTCGATCATGACGCCCCAATGTATGCGAATTTACGCGAATACCAAGTTCATGGCTCGGTTTATGGAGTAATACCGGCCAAGAGGATCAAACATAAACCTCTCGGAGAGTGGAGCACTGAGGAGATCAGGGTTGAGGGAGACCGCATTAAGGTCACTGTCAACGGAGAGGTTATTGTGGACGGGAATATCCGTACCGCCTGCAAGGGCCACAATGTGGCTCCCGACGGCAGCGGCACGAATCCCTACACTGTGGATCACAGGAATCATCCCGGAATGTTCAACAAGAAGGGATATGTTTCCTTCTGTGGCCATGGAGAGGGACTTAAGATCCGCAATGTCAGGATCCTCGACCTTGGTGACAAGAAGTAGATCATATAAAACGAAAAATGAAGACAAAATCGATTATTTTGGGGGCCGCCTTATCGCTTATGATAGCGGGTTGCGGTCCGAAAGTCTCTGACCAGACAGTAGTAACTGGTAATTTGGGCGCCGATGCTCCCGAGATGATAAACATCAGCATCAAGCCCTTGAATTACAGCAGAAGCATCACCGTTCAGAACGGACAGTTCAAAGCAGAGGTTCCTAAGTGCCTCACGGCATTGGCTAAGTTGAAGGCCGGTAACATCACCGCTAGCTTCGTCTCAGATGGAACTCCTTTGACACTTTCCTTCAACGAGGACAAGTCCCTCAAAGTTGTTTCCAAATATCCCAAACTCTCTGTCCAGGCTAAGTACGACGCCTTCAACAAGTCCATGCAGGATATTCAGGCGGTTTATCAGCCTCAGATTGAGGCCGCTAAGGATGATGCGACAGAGGATAAGCTTTACGACGCTTTCCAGAATGATGTCAGGAAGCTTTGCCTCGCCACGGTCGATGCCAACAAGGATAACCTGACAGCTGTCGCGGCGATTGACAATCTGCGTTATTTGCTCACCAATGATCAGATGGACTCTGTCCTCACGACGATTGACACCGTCCTGGCCTCGGTTCCTTCCATCGCGACGATCACCAAATCTGTCGCCGCCAGGAAGAAGACCGCCGAGGGTCAGATGTTCACGGATTTCACCGTCGGCAATCAGAAATTCTCCGACTTTATCGGTAAGGGCAAGTACATCCTCGTCGACTTCTGGGCGTCATGGTGTGGACCGTGCAAGGCTGAGATGCCGAACATCAAGAACGTCTACCAGAAGTATGCAGGTCCCGAATTCGATGTTCTGAGTGTCGCTGTCTGGGATAAGAAAGAAGACACCATCGAGTCCGCGAAGAAGCAGGGCATAGTCTGGAACCAGATTGTCGATGCTCAAAGGATTCCGACCAACATTTACGGAATTGACGGCATTCCTCACATCATTCTCTTCGGTCCTGACGGAACCATCGTCAAGAGGGATCTCCGCGGGGACGACATTGAGGCTGAGGTGGCCAAGCATGTCAAGCCCGTCAAGTAATCTTGGACGGTAATAATCTCACTGTCAGGGAGAAAATCTCCCTGTTTCCACATTCCCCGGGGATTTATCGCTATTACGATTCCTCGGGGAAGGTGATTTATGTGGGGAAGGCTAAAGATCTCCACAAGAGGGTGGCTCAATATTTCGTGCCGCCTGAGAGACTGAACGTCAAGACAAGGCTGCTGGTCTCAAAGATAGCGGACGCCCAGTTCTCCGTGGTGGATTCAGAGGCGGATGCCCTTTTGCTGGAGAACAACCTGATCAAGCAGTACAAGCCCCATTATAACATTCTCCTTAAGGATTCAAAAACCTATCCTTGGATAGTTGTCACCAACGAAGAGTTCCCTAGGGTTTTCCTGACAAGAAGGGTAGACCGTAAAAGTGGAACTTATTATGGTCCATATAGTTCCGTGACCCATGCCAACTATCTCCTCGAGTTTTTCCGGAAGAACTATCCTCTCCGTTCCTGCAAATTAAAGATAACGGGTGAAGGCGTGTTGAGGGGGAAGTTCCGCCCATGTCTCGAGATGCACATCGGAAGGTGCAAAGGTTGTTGCGTCGGTGCGGTGAGTCGGGAGGAGTATTCATCATGGATAGCGGAGATCACCCG
>JAFROA010000071.1 GCA_017429885.1 Bacteroidales bacterium
ATGTTCAGGTAGAACGCCGGGATGTCGGTGGCGCTGGCCTTGAGCACCTTCGGACGGGCTATGTCCGGGAGATAAGACATACTCCTGTCTATCTTCTCGTTGACCTCTATGAAAAGGTAGCTTATGTCCGAGCCGTGACTGAAGGTGAGTTTGATCGTTCCGCTACCGTCCTTCGCCTCACTGACGATATCCTCCAGCCCGTTGATCTGGATAAGCTGCTGGCGCAGGGGTCTCAGGACGGTCTCGTCCATCTCCCTGGCTGAGAGGTCGGCCGACGCGGCCTGGACCGTTATGTACGGGATGTCCACCTCGGGGATCAGCGAGACGGGCAGGAGACGCATGCTGACAAGTCCCAGGACGACAACCACCAGGGTTATCATCGTTACCGTCACAGGTCTGTCTATGAGCCTTTTAAGCATCGTCAATCCTTAAGGGTCACCTCCGAGTTGTCTGCCAGGTTGAGATTCCCTGAGACAATCACCTGGTCGCCCTCATTCAGGGTGGCGTTCCTGTCGGTATTGGCGGTGACCACATGGGAATCGCCGTTGGAGTAAAGGATCTTCACATAGGTCCAATGGGCCCGCCCGTCAGGGGTGTAGGTGAACAGGACATCGAGATTGTCCCGGATCACCACGGCGCTTCTCGGCACCACCAACTGCCCCGGAATCATCCTCTCAACGACGACCTTGACGTTCATCCCGTCAATCAGCGAGCCGTCATTCGCCACCTGGGCCCGCACCAAGATCTGTCCCTTGGAGTCAACCGACGGGTTGATACCGGTGATCTTGCCGGCGTATTCCTTCCCCTCGGCGGCGAAAGGCCTTATCTTGACTGGGAGGCCGATGGAGAGGAATGAATACTCGGACTCCATGACGGTGAAATCCACGTCCAGGGTACGGTCGTCTATGATCGTGCAGAACGGTTCCGTCACGGAGTACTGGTCGTAACGGCGGAGCTTCACATCGGCCACCCTTCCGTGGAACGGGGCCCTGAGCACCGTCCCGGAGATATCGTACCTGGCTTTGGACAAGCCGTTCTCGGCCGTCGTGTAACCGGATCTCATCCTGGCGGTCGCCATAAGATCCTTGGAGACCGACGCCGTGTCACGGGCGGAATAGCCCTGGCCCGCGAGGAAGTCATAGAGGTCGATCTCCGCCTTCTTCAGGGCGATGTCCGCCGATTCGAGCGCCAGCCTGAGATCAGGCCTGTCAAGGGTCGCTATGGTCGCTCCGGCGCCAACCACGCTCCCGTTCTTCACGTTGATAGAGGCTATCTTTCCGGAAGTGCCGAAAAGTAGGGCGCTCTTCCTCGAGGCCGCCAGTTTGCCGTTGGAGAGCAGCTGCCTGGCGAAATCAGTCCGTTCAAGCGTGATCACCTCGACCTCGTTGACCTGCGGGGTATATTGGAGCTTCCCGTCCCTCCCCTCTTCCGAGGTCTTTTTGCCTCCGCACGAGGTGACCGCCAGGGCCGCCGCTAAGGCGCATATCGTGAGTATTCTTGTTCTCATAGTCATTCCACCATTTCCTTGACATCGATATCTATGTCACGCCCGGCGAGGAAGTCATAAAGGGTGAGTTTCCTCAGGGTGTAGTAATAGTTCCAGTAGTTGGACAGGTCCCCGACGTATTTCGAGAGGGCCGAGTCCGAGTCGTTCTGGGCGTTCGTGAGGTCGGTCACTGTGGC
>JAFROA010000072.1 GCA_017429885.1 Bacteroidales bacterium
ATATGGAAGGTCGGCAAAGTCCAAAGAAGGGAATTGTCATTCTCATTGTTACCGGACCATAGCGCCAAAGAAGGATGGCTCCTGAACTTCAGGACAACCTGCTTGATCTCCTCACGCAACTTGGACACAAAAGCCTGATCCTGAGGGTATATGATTCCGGCCATCGAGAAATCCTGCCAGACCATGATTCCCTCACGGTCGCAACGGTCGTAGAAAGGAGTGTCCTCATAGACATTACCGCCCCAACAGCGGATCATATTGCAGTTAAGATCCACGACCATGTCCAAGGTGCTATCCACCCATTTGGCGTCACGGCTGTGGAAACCGTCAAGGGGCACCCAGTTGGTTCCACGGACATAAATCCTCTCCCCGTTGACATAGAAGCAGAACTCTCCCTTGCCGTTCTCGTCAATCATCTCGCTCCGGTCCAGCCTCACCGTCCTGAAACCGACTTTGCGGGTATCAGACGCCAGAACCGTCCCATCCTCATCGATCAAGGTCAGGGTGCCATCGTACAATGCGGGCTCTCCATAACCCTTCGGCCACCACAAGTCGGCTTTATCCAGCTTGAACTCCGTCCTCCAGGCGTACGTGGGAAGTAGCCTCTCGTCCTCATAAGCGACTTTCCCGTTTCTCTCCAACTTGACGTTAAGTCTCACCTTATCAATCTTCGAGGCCGGGTATTTGATCTGGATGTCAACAAAGGCTGAGACTTCCCCTGTCGCAGGGTTCGTGTCCACAGTGACCCAATGCACATTATTGATAGTCACCGGGTTCTGGACGATCAGAGATACGTCCCTCCATAGACCGGCGCTCACAAGACGGGGCATGATGTCCCAGCCATAGCAATGTCTTGGTTTGCGGATCCACACTGATTCCGTGTAATGCCTGAAACTATAGGTCCCGACAAGAAAATTCTGAGCCTCGAGGACAGCGGAACGAATGATGACCTGAAGGCTGTTTTCCCCTGGTTTGATTATATCCGTGATGTCATATTTATGGGCGATCATGGCGTCTTCGGCGGATCCGACCTTCTGCCCGTTAAGCCAGATGTCCGCCAGGCAGTCTATTCCCTCAAAATCCATGATAACCTTCTGTCCTTTAGATATTTCCGGAGCATTGAAGCTCTTGCTGTACATCCATTGGCAGAATTCATACGGCCTGAGGTCATAGATGTTATTCCCGATCTCAGGATCCTTGATCATCCCAGCCGCCAGCAAATCCAGCTCAACGTTGCCTGGAACTGTCGCTGTGAGCTTGGTGGTCTTCAATGCCGCCACTTCAGTAGGGTCTGTGACAGCCACGTCTTCCTGCGGCCAGAACTCCAGGTTCCATTTGCCGTTAAGGGATATCTTTTCTTGGGCAAAGATACTCTGGCTCACGGCCAGGAGCAATGCCATGGTGGAGAGAATAAACGATCTTCTCATGGTTATTGGTTTGTATATTCTTTGTTCAGTTCCTCAAGAATGGTCTTCGCCAAAGCCGGGGAGACCATGGTGGACAGGTCCTCAAGAGAGGCGGCGGCAATGCGGGCCACCGATCCGTAATGCATCAACAGACGGCTCTCGGTCTGCTCTCCAACACCCTTTATTCCTCTCAGGGCGCTCTGGATTTGCCCCTTGCTGCGGAGTGAGCGATGGAAGGTGATTCCGAATCGGTGAGCCTCGTCCCTAATCTGCATCAAGACCTTGAGAGCGTGGGAGTTGCGGTCGAGGAAGAGGGGATATGGATCGTTGATGCGGATCACCAGCTCCATCCTTTTAGCCAAGCCGACAACCATAAGCCTGTCAAGCAGACCAAGCTCAGCGAGGGCCTGCCTGGCGAACTCCAACTGCCCCTCACCTCCGTCTATCACGACAAGCTGCGGCAGATCATCAGGAGCCTCATTCAGCATCCTTGAATATCTCCGGTTCACGACCTCCTTCATGGAAGCGAAGTCGTTGGCTCCAATTACAGTCTTGATCTTGAACTTGCGGTAGTCTTTCTTTGAAGGCACCCCATCCCGGAAAACCACACAGGAGGCCACAGGGTTCGTACCTTGGATGTTGGAGTTGTCGAAGCACTCTATGTGCCTAGGTAATTCTTTCATCCCAAGCGCCTTCTGGAGATCTTCCATGACCATGCGC
>JAFROA010000073.1 GCA_017429885.1 Bacteroidales bacterium
AAGTCAAACAAAAGGATTAAGCCTCCTCTTTGCCTGCGATCTTCTCCTGAACCTTGGCAATCGCATCAGCGACTGTGGCGATAGTGCTGGTCTCCTCATCGGGAATCTTTATTCCGAATACCCTCTCGAACTCCATGAGAAGCTCGACAGTGTCGAGAGAATCAGCTCCCAGATCATTTGTGAAATTGGCGGTCTCAGTCACTTCAGACTCCTCAACGCCGAGTTTGTCAACGATGATCGCTTTGACTTGTTTTACGATTTCTTCTTCAGTCATGGTTATAAAAATTAAATAGTTTAAATTCTTTCCAAAATCACACAATAACGTCGCAAAGTAAATAAAAAAACATCAATTCTCCAAATCCAAAGATAACGGGGTTCCGGAAGCGGGTTCTTTGCAAAGGTTGAGCCAAATCCTTAAACCATTAAGGGAATTCATCAGATAGAATATGTACTTTATGAGCATAACCGCAGCGTTTCCGGAGCCAGATCCGCTTAAAAGGGCTACTGTCCAAAGGGATATGGAAGAGATATTCACCAGGATCCAAATGTACCACTGCTCCATGAAAGCGAAGCTCATAAGGACCTGCCCGGCGATATTCAAAGTCATCACCACGGCGTCGAGAAGGATCTTCGACTTGTTGAAAGAAGCTATCTTACCGGCCTCCAGTTTAGTGGCGTCCACATAATAGAGAATGCCATAAGTGACAGCGATACCAACCAGTATCCCGCAGACAACCCAAGCCCATTGACGGCCGTTCAGTTTCCTTGCCTTTACCTTGGTATCCTCATCTTTCTCGCCACTGACTTTAGCTCCCCTCTTCCTCCACTGCCAGAAACCGATGAACTGCATAGGCAGGAAATAGAAAGCGTGAAGGGCGAAATTACCCATGATCCCGTTGTCGTACAAAACGACAGTGGCGGCCAAGACATCAAGCAATCCGAACAGGAAAGTCAGCAGGTGGCCGTTGGCGGAAAGCACGGTGTTGATGACTCCCATCACGGAGCCAAATGCGGCTAAGAGCAGCATAAAAGTCTTCACCTCAGGCTGCTGTAGCTTGAATATGGTCGTGATAGTCACGGCGACAATCATTCCCGTGACAAGGAATATATTGAACGCCAGGTTGAATCTTTTTTCCGCAGTAGGGGTCATATCGAACTGATTAATACACCGCCTTGACCCAAGGAGCCTTTGCCGCCATGTATTCCTTTACCTCAACCGGGATGTCGGTGCATAGGAAATCGGCTCCCAGATAGATTCCCAGCATAGCGTCAGCGACGCTTTGTCCCGGCCAGAGGCTGACTATCAAACCTTGTTCGTGGGCCTTTTTGACCGCCGCCCTGGATGTGCCGTCCATTGTGGCCCCGAGTCGCTCTATTCCCATAGCTTTGCACAAAGCGATTGTCTCATCATTGCAGGGTTTCCCTGTGATTAGAAGCATTTGGACTCCCGGATGTTTCTGCTGTAGATAGCGAAGTCCGCGGTAATCACCGGAAGTGAACAGATAAGTCGCCCCTGCGGGTTTATTACGCATGACTCTCTCATATAGTTTGTCGCAATACTCCCGGAGCCTTTCCTCGGGATAAAGGTCGACAGGAGACGTCTTAAGCTCGAATTCCACATAAGTCACATCCCCTTTGGAGTCAAGCCAATCCATGAGCTCATCTAGGAACATGACCTTATTCCCCTTCTTGG
The DNA here is from genome assembly GCA_017429885.1 of Bacteroidales bacterium. Taxonomy (GTDB): domain Bacteria; phylum Bacteroidota; class Bacteroidia; order Bacteroidales; family UBA932; genus Cryptobacteroides. The sequence goes on from JAFROA010000073.1 coordinate 1,694, forward strand.
TCCTGGCCTTGCGGATATGGGCTTCAGTCAACTCTTCAACAACACCTTCAGTGTCGGTCGTGCGTTTCAGGTTCGAGTCATGCAGGATGACCAGTTTCCCGTCGGCAGTCA
>JAFROA010000074.1 GCA_017429885.1 Bacteroidales bacterium
ACCATCTTCTGGCCATAGACCTTTTTCTTGAGCTGACGGTTTTCCTTAACTATGCTCACCTTGTCGGTGGCGTTTTTGATGGTGATGAGTATTCTATTAAGATCCAACGGTTTCTGAATGAAGTCAAAGGCTCCCTTCTTTATGCACTCGACAGCCGTGTCAATGTCTCCGTGACCGGAAATCATCACTATCGCGGAGTCAATCCCATCAGCGACAAGCTTTTCCAGGACCTCGGTACCGTCCATCCCAGGCATCTTGATGTCACAGAATATGACATCAAAACGCTCTTTGTCAACTTTCGCTAATGCGGAAGGCCCGTCCTCTGCGGTATCGACCTCATAACCCTCGTCAGTAAGGATCTCACCCAAGGAGTTCCTGATGGCTCTCTCGTCGTCTACAATAAGAATCTTCATAAAGGCTGTCTTTTCAATCACATCTTTACGCGAATATCGGACTTTTTCCCGGAATTTTGATATTTTTGTCATATGAACATACCTGACATTATCATAGCCATTGACGGCTACTCCTCAACCGGAAAAAGCACGCTCGCGAAATTGATAGCCGAGCAATATTCATTCCTTTATCTGGACTCCGGAGCGATGTATCGCGGAGTTACCCTCCACGCCCTTGAGAACGGGATCATTGACGGGTCCGGAACCATCGATGAGGCTCGCCTCAAAACCGCTTTGGAGACCCTCGAGCTCGATTTCCGGATTGACGGGACATACATCGGGGACCGCCGTGTCGAACAAGAGATCCGCACGCTTGAGGTCTCCAGCCACGTCAGCCCGATCTCCGCTATTCCTTTTGTCAGAGTCTTTGTGGATGAGAAGCTCCACGCTTTCGGACAGCGCAAAAGGGTTGTCATGGACGGCCGCGACATAGGCACCACGGTTTTTCCCAACGCCGAAGTCAAGATATTCATGACCGCAACGGCTGAGGTCAGAGCACAGAGACGTTTCGATGAGATGAAAGCCAAGGGGCAGGAGCCGGTCATGGAAGAGGTCATGAAGAACCTCCTTGAGAGGGATTACATCGATTCCCACAGGGAAGTCTCTCCCCTTTCCCGTGCCGCCGACGCTTATGTCCTGGACAATTCTGACATGACACTCCACGAGGAGACCGTCTGGTTCCAGGGACTCTGCCAAGGCAAGTTCGGGATTCTGGAATAATGGCCCTCTCTGTCGAGATAGACAAGCGTTCCGGTTTCTGTGGTGGAGTGATCCGCGCCATCAGCAAGGCCGAGGAGTTCCTGGACACGCACCCCGGGAAGAAGCTTTATTCCCTCGGTGCGATAGTCCACAATGAGGCCGAACTGGAAAGACTTGGCCGGAAGGGACTCGCGACAATCGGCCATGACGACATCGGCAATATTCAAGCCCCTGAGAATGAAACGGTTCTGATTAGGGCGCACGGCGAGCCGCCATCCACTTATAAGCTCACCCGAGAGGCTGGGATCAACCTCATAGATTGCACCTGCCCTGTCGTCCTGAAACTCCAGAAAGACATCCGCGACGTTTATTCACGCCTCAATGGCGGCGTGGCCCGCTCCAGCGGCTCGACCGCCTCGCTTCGCTCGGCCCCACCACTTAACGTGCCGAGGGTGGCAGTGGTCTCGCCATCTGGACAGGCCACGCCGCCGAGAGGGCAGATCATCATCTATGGGAAGATCGGTCATGCGGAGGTGTTGGGGCTGCTGGGGCAGGTAGGAGGTGACGCGGTGGTGATTGAGAATATGGACATGCTTCTCTCAGCGCTGGAGTCCGGGACTATCAGGACGGATGTCCCGCTGGAGATATTCTCACAGACAACAAAGAGTCCGACCGAATATTCCGAGATCTGCTCTGTCTTGTCCGAGAGAGCCAAGGCCAGACTGACCGTCCACAACACGATTTGCAAGCAGGTCGCATCGAGGCATGAGGAACTCGCCGAGTTCGCCTCATCACACGACATAATCATTTTTGTGTCAGGAGTTTCCAGTTCCAACGGAAAAGTCCTCTGCGACCTATGCCGCTCAAGGAATCCCAGAACCTATCACATCTCAGACCCGAAGGAGATAGATTCCTCCTGGTTCGGTCCAGATGAGAGCGTTGGCGTGTGTGGCGCCACCTCTACCCCCCACTGGCTTCTAGAGGAAGTCGCCCAGACAATATTATTTGCATGAAAAAAGTCAATTAGTTAAATTTGCATGATTGATGGTTATTGATTTTTAATTCATTCAGTATATGGCAACAACAGCAGATTTCAAGAACGGACTGTTCATCAACTACAACGGCAAGCCTTGCCAGGTAGTCTATTTCCAGCATGTCAAACCAGGAAAGGGCCCCGCTTTCGTCAAGACAAAGCTCCGCAACCTCGAGAACGGAAGAATCCTTGAGAACACTTTCACCGCCGGCATGAAGATCGACGTCATCACTGTCGAGAGGCGTCCATACCAGTTCCTCTATTCCGATGAGGACGGTTTCAACTTCATGCATGAGGAGACCTTCGAGCAGATCCACCTGCCTCACGACGTGGTCGAGAATTCCGACCTCATGAAAGAGGGACAGCATGTGGAGATGATGTTCGTCGTCGAGCCTGAGGAGAAGTGCCTGACCTGCGAGCTTCCCACTTATGTGACTCTTGAGGTCACCTATGCCGAGCCCGCAGTGAAGGGTAACACCGCTTCAACAAGTGCCCTTAAGGAGGTCACTCTCGAGACCGGCGCTAAGGTGATGGTTCCCCTTTTCATCAACCAGGGTGAGAAGATCACTGTCAACACCACCGACCGCAGCTACGGGCAGAGGGTGTAGCCCTATTCTCATCATTATCAAGTAAAGAAAAACGGACAGTCATTCGGCTGTCCGTTTTTCTTTACGGGAAATAATGCTAAATTTGTATGTTATGTCAGAATATATCGTATCAGCGAGAAAATACCGCCCGGATTCATTTGAGACACTGATCGGGCAGGACACTATAGCCCAGACCCTGAAGAACTCCATCATCAGGGGAAAACTGGCGCACGCCTACCTGTTCTGCGGCCCCCGCGGCGTCGGGAAGACGACGACAGCGAGGATATTCGCGAAGGCCATCAACTGTTCCAATCCATCCCCTGAGATGGAACCTTGCGGACAGTGTGAGTCCTGCATCTCTTTCCAGGAAGGCCGGTCATACTGCATCCATGAACTTGATGCCGCATCGAACAACGGAGTCGAGGACATAAAGAACCTGATGGACCAGGTCCAGATCCCACCGCAAGTCGGAAAGTACAGCGTCTATATCATAGACGAGGTCCACATGCTATCGACCGCCGCCTTCAACGCCTTCCTCAAAACTTTGGAGGAGCCCCCGGCACACGCCATATTCATCCTGGCCACTACAGAGAAGCACAAGATACTCCCCACTATCCTATCAAGGTGCCAGACCTACGACTTCAACAGGATCTCGATTCCTGACATGGTATTCAACCTGAGGAATATAGCCGCGAAGGAGGGTGTAAAGATAGACGACGAGTCGCTGCATGTCATCGCCCAAAAAGCCGACGGCGCCATGAGAGACGCTCTCACGATTTTCGACCAGACGGTGGCGTTTTGCGGCACGGACGTGAAATATGAGGACGTGATCCGGAATCTGGGTGTCCTGGACTATGACTATTCTTTCGCCCTCGTGGATGACTTCCTCGCAGGGGATTACGGTAAGGCTCTCCTGACCTTTGACGAGATTCTTTCCAAAGGTTTCAACGCCTTGCACTTCTGCTCCGCTCTCAGCTCACACCTCAGGGACCTGATGGTTACTAAGAACGGAGGATTGGAAGCTTTGCTTGAGCTCCCGGAATCCCTTAAAAGCCGGTATGTGGAGCAAGCGACCCGCTGCTCCCTCAAATTCCTTTACGATGCGCTCAGCGTGACCACAGCCTGCGAGGCTGGTTACAAGCAGGCAGTCAATCCCAGACTGCACATAGAGTTCGCCCTGATGAAGCTCAGCTTCCTGATGAAGGCTCCGGGGACGGCCGATCTGATCGGCCATGACGTGAAAGCGGCGGCAGGATCTGAAGGACGGGAGATCAGCAAACCCTCGGAACCGACACAAGCTTTGCCAAGGGAGCGTAAGCGTCCGTCTAAGACTGGCTCCGCCCTGTCGCTGAATGCGATCCTGGAAGAGGGAGAAACCAAGAAAG
>JAFROA010000075.1 GCA_017429885.1 Bacteroidales bacterium
AAGGAAACTAGCCGAAACTTCTCATAAACGAGTTAAGTTTCAGCTAGTTTGAACGAGTGATTGCGAGTTTCAGTTAGTTTGCAACTAATTGATTATCAAGCACTTACTTGCCGATGCAGAACCTTCCGAAGATTTCTCCAAGAACCTCGTCGGGAGTGACTTCACCTGTTATGCTTCCGAGATGATAAAGGGCGGAACGTAGATCCTCCGCAATGAGATCAGGAGTGAGCCCGAAGGATAGGGAAGAGCGGGCTCTGGACAGGGAGGAACCAGCCTCAGAAAGCGCCTGAAAGTGTCTCAAATTGGTCACAATCGTCTGGTCAGAATCTAAAGTAAGGTCTTTTTGAGTCTCTGAAAGGGCTTTTTTGAGAGAATCTAGTCCGAAACCGGTCTTGGCGGAAATATACAGCTTAATTACTTTATTATCAGTGTGAGAAACAGCTTCGTTTAATAAGCTAACATTTATGTTATCGCCCAAAATGTCAGATTTATTAAGCAGAACTATCAATTTCTGACTTGAAGGATCAACCTTCGAGACTATGTCAGAAATTGAAGACTCGTTTTCTTCTTCTGAAGCGGAGACATCAAGGACGGCGAGAACAACTGACGCTTCTGAAAGCTTCTTATAAGAGCGGGAAATACCTATTTGCTCTACAGTATCAGAAGCTCCACGGAGCCCGGCCGTGTCAATGAAACGGAATAGAACCCCATCAACAACCATGGTCTCCTCAATGGTGTCCCGGGTTGTGCCTGGAATGTCGGAAACTATAGCACGTTCATCCCCGAGAAGCGAATTAAGCAAGGTACTCTTTCCAGCATTGACCGCACCGACAATGGCGACGGGTACACCATTCTTAATGGCGTTGCCTTGGCGGAAAGAAGAGGCAAGGGAAGTGACATGGGAGATCGCTTCGTCAAGAAGGGTGGCCAATTTAGAGCGATCTGCGAACTCGACGTCTTCCTCAGAGAAATCCAGTTCAAGCTCCAGCAACGATGCGATTTCTAACAAACGTGAGCGGATATCCTTAAGCTCTGTTGAAAACCCGCCTCGAAGTTGATTCATCGCGACCTTCAATGAAGCTGAAGAAGAAGATGAGATAACGTCCGCTACTGCTTCTGCCTGAGCTAGATCCATCTTGCCATTCACGAAAGCGCGTCGCGTGAACTCGCCAGGAGACGCCATTCTGGCCCCAGCTGAGCAAAGCAGCCTCAATATCTCCGACGCGACATAGGAAGAAGCGTGGCATGTAATCTCCGCGGAGTCTTCTCCTGTGTAGGAATGGGGTGCTCTAAAAACACTGACGAGCACTTCGTCAACCACCTCATTAGACTCGTTGTAAACAACTCCGTATCTTATTCTCCCTGCGGGAGTTTCCTCTATTGACTTGGATTTACACTTCACTACATCACTGACGATTCGCAGAGCCTTCGCCCCGCTTATTCTCAACAATGTGACCGCCCCGGTTCCAGGCACGGTGGCAGGAGCGGTGATTGTATCTTCAAAAAGGGAATAATCCATATCTTCAAAAATCTGATGCGAAATTACTTAAAAATGTGTACATTTGCCAAGATAAATGAACGTCCCCATGTCCCGACTGACCAGAATACCACTGACCATCGAGGCGCCTAAAGGCGCGAACGGGATTGTTCGCCACTTTAATTGTTTCGCCGGCCATTTCATTTCATTTTGAGATGGTCGTTTTTTTTTCCCGCTAGGACATGGCGAAATAGCGGCAGAGAATGAATAAGAGTTTATAGTTATATGAAAGAAAGAAAAGGAGCGACACTGCGGTTGGAGAACGGAATTGAGTTCCGGGGCTTCTCCTTCGGCTATGATGGCCCCACGGACGGTGAGGTTGTTTTCTCCACCGCCATGGTCGGCTATCCGGAGAGTCTCACGGACCCGTCATATTCCGGGCAGATCTTGACAGTAACCTACCCTCTGATAGGTAATTACGGAGTTCCACAGGAAGGCCCTGACGAGAAGGGAATATCCAAGAACTTCGAATCCGAGAAGATCTGGGTGAGAGGACTTGTGATCAGCGACTATTCCTTCGACTACAGCCATTGGGATGCGGTAAAGAGCCTGGATGAGTGGCTTAAGGAGCAGAAGATTCCCGGAATATTCGGCATCGACACAAGAGCAGTCACACAGGTTCTCAGGGAGCGCGGCTCGATGCTGGGCATGATCGTTCCTGACGGGATAACAAAGGATTTCCCGGTGGATGACCCGAACCTCGTAAACCAGATCGCCCTGGTAAGCTGCAAAGAACCAATTATTTACGGTGAAGGCCCCAAGACTGTCGCCATGGTCGATTGCGGAGTCAAGCACAACATCCTCCGCTGCTTCATGGAAAGGGGAGTGAGAGTGATAAGGGTTCCATGGGACTACGATTTCAACAACCTTGAATACGATGGCCTGTTCATCTCCAACGGCCCCGGCAACCCTCAGTTCTGCAATATCACGGTAGCGAACCTCAGAAAGGCGATGGAAGGCGACAAGCCTATTTTCGGTATATGCATGGGCAACCAGTTGCTGGCAAGGGCTGGAGGCGCCAACACCTACAAGCTTAAATATGGCCACAGAAGCCACAACCAGCCAGTCAGGATGGTCGGCTCAAACCGTTGCTTCATCACCTCGCAGAACCACGGATTCGCCGTGGACGACAAGACTCTAGGCAAAGACTGGGAACCTTGGTTCGTGAATATGAATGACGGCACCAACGAAGGTATCCGCCATAAGAGCAAACCATTCTGTTCCGTCCAGTTCCATCCTGAGGCCTCAAGCGGTCCCACCGACACCAATTTCCTATTTGACGAATTCATCGGAAAGTTATGAGAAACACTGACATAAAGAAAGTTCTTATCCTCGGTTCCGGCGCCTTGAAAATCGGCCAGGCCGGCGAGTTTGACTATTCCGGCTCCCAGGCCCTGAAGGCCTTGAGGGAGGAGGGGATTGAGACTATCCTCATCAATCCTAATATCGCCACCGTACAGACCTCCGAGGGTGTCGCGGATAAGATTTATTTCCTCCCGGTGACTCCTTTCTTTGTCGAGAAAGTTATTGAGAAAGAGCGTCCTCATGGTATCCTGCTATCATTCGGTGGACAGACGGCGTTGAACTGTGGCGTCGAGCTTTACGAGAACGGCGTCCTGGAAAAATACGGGGTCAGCGTTCTAGGTACTCCTGTCCAAGCCATTATGGACACTGAGGACCGCGACCTTTTCATCAAAAAACTCGACCAGATCGGTGTCAAGACCATAAAATCTCATCCCGCCTCTAACATGGAGGAAGCAAAGAGAGCGGCGAAAGAGTTGGGCTTCCCTTTGATAATAAGGGCGGCTTATGCCCTTGGAGGGCTTGGCTCGGGATTCTGCGACAACGAGGAGCAGCTTGAGGAAATATGTGAGAAAGCTTTCTCATTCTCCCCGCAAGTACTTGTGGAAAAGTCCCTGAAAGGATGGAAAGAGATTGAATATGAAGTGGTTCGTGACCGCTACGACAACTGCATCACGGTCTGCAACATGGAGAACTTCGACCCGCTCGGCATCCATACCGGAGAGAGTATAGTTGTCGCTCCTT
>JAFROA010000076.1 GCA_017429885.1 Bacteroidales bacterium
CAGTAAAGCTCCCGGCACCGAAGAAGGATGCCTCTATGACTCTCTACCAGGCACTTCAGCAGAGGGCTTCCAACAGGGAATTCTCTGAGAAAGCCATTTCTGATCAGGTCCTTTCCGATCTTCTCTGGGCAGCAGTCGGCATCAATCGCCCTAACGGCATGCTGACCGCTCCGACGGCCATGAATTCACAGGAGATCCGCCTTTATGTTTGCCGGGCCGATGGCGCTTATGAATACATCGCGAAAGATAATTCCCTTGTGAAAGTCAGCGATAAAGATCTTCGGAATGATGTGGCCGGATTCCAGAAAGGCGTTGCTAATGCGCCTTTGTTTCTTGTGATCACCGCTGACCTGAACCGTTATTCTAGAAAGAGTGACCATTCAAGGGTCATGGGGGCTGTGGATGTCGGTTACGTGTCACAGAATGTCTGCTTGGCCTGCGAGGCTTTAGGGCTGTCGACTGTCCCCAGGGCAACCATGAATGCTGAGGTCTTGACCAAGGAACTCAAGCTCGTCGAGGACCAGCTTCTCCTTATCAATCACCCCGTCGGCTATAAAAAATAAGCGGGCGTTCGAAACGCTGACTCGGTAATCATTTATGCTTCACTTTGGGAACGTAAATGTGAAGGAGGGTCTCAGCAATAAACCTTGAAACAGATTGTTCCTTGATCAGAATTTCGCAAAGATCCCGTCTATTCTCTGGAGACAATCTCAAGACATCTTTTGGATTATTGAAACCATATTCTCTTGACAAAGAAGATAATAAGCTATTATATGTTCCATAAGACTTGTCAGAATACTCTTCTTTCAGATCGTGTTCGCTTCCGGTAGTGGAGTCAAACGCTAAAAGCATATCTTCGAATGATTTATAGAGATGTAGTGTCTTCTCGTAATCTATCACTTTATACTTCGTGATTATATAATCGATCAACTGATTGATTTCCTTCCACGAGAGACAAGCGAACCATTTTCTCAGGAAAGCATGGTTAATGTGGTGGCCAAGTTTAAAGACGCAGTTGACCTCTTGAATACACTGACGCATTTGCCTGGATGACTTTCTGATAACCAGTTTCTCAGAGAAAGGATGATCGGATATCGCATAAGCCAAAAAGTTCCATCTGTATTCTATTGCCCTGGCACTCAGTTGTTTCTCTACAGGGTTGTTGTACAGATAAGAGGCTGCGTCCTTTTGTTTTTTATTGCCTATTTTATTTGACAAGCCATAAACAGGCTCGAAAACATGCCCCTTGATTCCAGCGTCTTTGTTGAATTCTCTTGAATATGTCGCTTCCAACTCACACATGAATCGCGAAATAACCGCTTGCGATGACGAGGTAATCAATAGATGATAATGATTATACATGCATACTACTCCAAACACAGTGATGTTGTACTTCTTTTTTAGTCTGAACAAGATTGTGTAGAAAACGAGGATGTCTTTAGTGGAATAGAATATCACTGACATGTTGAGCCCCCGCTGATAGATATGGGCTACCCCTCTGACATTATAAATAATCGTTCTGCTCATATAAGTTTTTCATTGTTGTTTAGTATCGCTAAAATAAACAAAATACTCCGCTTGACAAGCGTTTTTCGTAACCACATCACGCAGAGTACTATACAAATAATGCATAGATTATTTCACTATGCATTATCTGTAATTTATTAATAATAAGCTAGTTCCGTGGAACGGGTATGATGCCTTTGCTCACGATGAGTTCGTCTTTATCTGTGGTTAGCTTGTTCCGAGTCTTTCTATGCCCGGAGGGCGCGGGTGGAGTTGAGGACGGCGAGTACCATCACGCCCACGTCGGCAAGGACGGCCATCCACATGGATGCGAGTCCGGCAACGGCCAGGAGCAGGACCAGCAGTTTGACGAATATCGAGAAGAAAGTGTTTTGACGAGCGATCCCGAGGGTTTTGCGAGCCACTTTCATTCCCATGGCAAGCTTTGAAGGCTTGTCATCCATAAGGACAACATCCGCTGCCTCAATCGCGGCGTCAGATCCGAGAGCCCCCATGGCTATTCCCACATCAGCCCTGGCCAAAACCGGGGCGTCATTTATGCCATCACCGACGAAAGCAAGGCCTTTACCGGCCTGTTTATCAGCCAGAAGCCGCTCAATCTCAGTGACTTTGTCGGCGGGGAGAAGACCGGCGCGATATTCATCGACTCCAACTTCAGCGGCGACCTCGGCTGCCACATCCTCCTTGTCTCCGGTCAGCATGACGGTCTTCTCCACTCCTTCCCGACGCAAGGCGGAGAGAGCCTCAGCCGCATCTCTCTTTATACGGTCGGACACCACTATATGCCCGACATACACACCGTCAAGACAGACGTGGACGATGGTACCCTTTTTCTCACATTCTTTCCAGTCAGCACCGGCAGACTCCATCATCTTGCTGTTGCCAACGCACACGACTTTCCCGTTGACCTTCGCCTTGACCCCTTCGCCGGCGACTTCCTCAACATCCTCCACTGAGCAGCCATCAGCTTCATCTGGATAGGCGTTCCTTAGAGAAACAGCCACTGGGTGGGTTGAATACCTCTCAACATGAGCAGCCAGATGCAGAAGCTCTTTTGGGTCAATTATTTCCGGATGGACAGCGGTGACCTCGAACACTCCTTCCGTCAGGGTGCCGGTCTTGTCGAACACCACCGTGCCGAGTTTGGCGAGCGTCTCAAGATAGTTGGATCCCTTCACCAGGATGCCTTTTCTGGCTGCGCCACCGATGCCTCCAAAAAAGGCGAGGGGAATGGATATAACCAGGGCGCAAGGGCAGGACACGATCAGGAATGTCAGCGCCCTGTAAAGCCATTTGGAGAATGTCCCCGCGAAATCTCCAGAGAAGAGGGGAGGAAGGAAGGCCAGCAGGAGAGCGGCCGCCACGACTATAGGCGTGTAAACCTTGGCGAATCGGGTTATGAAGCTTTCGCTCTTGGATTTGCTCTCGGATGCGTTCTCCACGAGCTCAAGGATTTTCGACGCTGTGGATTCTCCGAACGGTTTAGTGACCTTGGCTTTGATGACACCAGTCAAGTTGACACAGCCTGAGAGGAGGCTTTCTCCTACACTGATTCCACGGGGTACGCTCTCTCCTGTGAGGGCTACGGTGTCGAGGCTTGAACTTCCCTCGATGACTTCTCCATCAAGAGGGACTTTTTCTCCTGGCCTCACAATAATTGTCTCACCAACAGCTATTTCCGTAGGGGAGACTGTAATGACCTCCCCATCTCTCTCGACATTTGCTGTGTCTGGACGGATGTCCATCAGTTTTGTTATGGACTCCCGGCTCTTGTCTTCGGCCATATCCTCGAAAAGCTCCCCGACCTGGAAGAAAAGCATCACGAACACAGCCTCAGGGAATTGGCTTTCGGCTCCGGGAAGGAACCCTATGCATAGGGCACCAAGGGTGGCGATGCTCATCAGGAAGTCCTCATCGAGCAGCTCGCCGTGGATGAGTTTCTCGGCCGCTTCCATGAGGGTCTCGCCTCCGACTATGAGATAGGGTACAAGGAATATCAGCAATTCCTGCCACATCTTTAGATTCGCGACCTTGCTTACCACCACAGCAGCTGTCAGAAGAACCGCGCTCGCTATGATCTTCACCAATCTCTCTTTGTTCTCTTTCTCCATATCCAATAATTGTTTGTTTCTGTTTATAGGAGCCAAGGCCTTCGCCCTTCCAGACCGCCGCTTCGCGTCCCCACCGCTCGATTCGCTCCGGTCCCCCCCCCCTCTTAACGTGCCGAGGGTGGCCGTGGTCCTAAAGGGCGAAGGCCTTGGCTTCCGGATACAAAGGTCGGGATATGGGGCCGCAACCTGGTTGCAATGTGGTTTCGGATTTCGTCGATAAAGAAAACCGCTTCGTCGAACTGAGGGTGTCATGAGTGAAAAATGGCCGGAGTTTTGTTTTGTCCTCTGCGGTTTGTTTAACATAAAGTGTTTGATTTAATTAAAAATGGTTGGTATGAAAAAAGTATTGTGTTTAACTATCGCGGCGTTGGCCCTCACATTGGGAGCCTATGCCCAGGAAAACGGCCAGAGGCAGCGTGGCGAGAGGCCAGATGAGGCCACTTTGGTCAAGATGCGCACCGAGCATATGGTAAAGGAACTAGGTCTAGATGCGACTCAAGAGGCCAAGCTTTTGGAGCTTAACCAAAAGTATCCCCATTTCATGATGGGCCCTGGCGGTCCTGGTAGGGATGGTCACGGAGGCCCTGGAATGGGACGGCCACCAAAAGATGACAACAATGGTGATGAGAGTCGCGAGGATCGTATGAAAGAGATCCAGGCTGAGAGGGAGGCCTATGACGCGGGGCTGAAAGAGATCCTGACAGAGGACCAGTACAAGACTTGGCAGGAAAACCGCGACAAGCGCCCGCAAGGCCGTCCACATGGACGTCAGCATGACCGCCAGCAAGGTCGGGCTATCGCTTCTTAAACAACTTGTCCATCACAAGGGCAATCGCTCCGTCACCCGTGACATTACAGGCTGTTCCGAAGTTGTCCATTGTGATATATAGCGCGATCATCAGCGCCTGCTCCTGATCGCCGAAACCGAGAATGGTCGCCAGCACTCCGAGGGCGGCCATTATCGCACCTCCAGGTACACCTGGAGCCGCCACCATCATCACTCCGAGCATCATGATGAAGCCGAGGAACATCCAGAAGTCGAAGGACATACCCTGCATCAGCATGAGTGCGACCGCACAGGCGGTGATTTTAAGGCAGCTTCCTGAAAGGTGGATCGTGGCGCAAAGAGGAATGGTGAATCCGGCGATCTCGTCGCTGACACCATTCTTCTTTGTGCATTCAAGAGTGACAGGAATCGTGGCTGCAGAGGAGGATGTTCCGAGAGCCGTGAAATATGCCGGGAGCATTTTCCCGAGGAGCTTGAACGGGTTCTGACGTACAATGCCTCCAGCGATGCAATACTGGAGGGTCAGCAGGAATATGTGTAGGATGAATATCACTCCGATGATGGAGATGAACACTTTGATGACCTGCAGGGCCTGACCGGTGTGAGTCATTCCGAGGAATATGCCGAAAATGTAAATTGGAAGCAGGGGAATGATGACCACCTCGATCGTCTTGACTATAATGTCCTTGAACTCGTCAGCGAACTTCTTGAGACTCGGAGAACCGAAGAAGGCCATACCAAGGCCTAGGGTGAAGGCGAATACTAGGGCGGCCATGACGTCTACCATGGCGGGAATTTGTATTGTGAAATACGGATCCAGATTCTCGAATTCGGCCACCGAGGCCGCTGTAGTGCCACCTATCAATTTAGGGAATACCGTGACGCTCGTCCCGTAGGACAGCAAGCCGGCGAACACCGTGTCGCAGTAAGCTATGATCACGGTGATCAACAGGAGCTTTCCCGCTCCTTTGCCGATGTCTGATATGGCAGGGGTGACAAGTCCGATTATGATCAGCGGAATCAGGAACTGTAGGAAGTTACTGAATATGCTGTTGAAAGTGACGAAGACACGGACAATGCTTCTGGGCAGGAATAGCCCGAAGATGATTCCAAGCGCTATCGCGATGATGATCCGTGGCAGTAGGCCGATATGTTTTTTCTTTTCCAAGGTGTTATGTTATTAGTGGTCAATTATTTCTGTCCTATGAATACTTCTTAGGGAAGCGCAGCAGTATTGACAGGCAAGCTGTCAGCAGGAGCACAAAAGGATAGTACAGGTTTGGGATGATTGCTGTAGCCGGAATTCCTACCAAGCTGGAGGCCATCAGAAGCTGAGCTCCGTAGGGGATGACACCTTGAACCACGCAGGAGAAAGTGTCCATGATGCTGGCGCTCTTTCTGGAATCGACGCCGAAACGCTCAGAGATATTCTTGGCGATATGCCCCGTGGTCAGGATGGCTATCGTGTTGTTGGCTGTGCAGAGATTTGATAATCCCACGAGGCCAGCGATGCTGAACTCGGCTCCCCGGCGACCTTTAATCCCTTTCGTTAAGCCATTGATTATGAATTCAATGCCTCCGTTGTGCCGGATGATTTCCAGCATTCCTCCGGCGAGCAATGTGACTATGATAAGATCACTCATGCCGGCGATACCGCTTCCGATGTCGCCCAAGAATCCTGTCCAACTCATACCATCCGCGAAGCCTATCAAGGCGCAAAGGGCCAGACCGATGGTCAGGACCACCAGCACATTAATACCGAGTATCGCGAGGATTATCACGGAGAGGTAGGGGACTAGCTTGATAATGTCGATGGAGCCGATCTGCGGGTGGATATTCAGATTGAGGCCGATCACGACGTATATTGCCGTGACCACAATGGCGGCAGGACCGGCGATCCAGATATTAGCTCTGAATTTATCCGCCATCGAACATCCTTGGGTGGTTGTGGCGGCAATGGTGGTGTCAGATATGAACGAGAGGTTATCTCCGAAGAACGCTCCTCCTACAATCAAGGCCGTGATCATGGGCAATGCGATACCGGCTTGGGAGGATATTCCCGAAGCTATCGGGAGCAGGGCCACAACGGTGCCGACACTGGTCCCTATTGACATGGATATGAAGCAGGCGGCGAGGAACAGACCGGCCAGGATAAACTTCTCCGGAAGAATCCTAAGTGTCAGGTTGACAGTTGCTTCCACGCTCCCAATGGCTTTAGCTGAGGCGGCGAAAGCTCCTGCTAATATGAATATCCAGATCATTAGCAAGACATTCTTGTCACCTGCTCCTGAGGAGAAGACTCCGATCCGTTCCTTGACCTTACCCGGGGTGATCAGAAGGGCAAAGATGGATGCTATCAAGAATGCCGATGCCACAGGCACCTTGTAAAAATCCCTGCACACGATGGACGTGATCAGGTAGGTAGCGAGGAAAACGGCTAGCGGACTCAAGGCCAGCCATCCGTTCATTCTCTTAGGGGATATGTCAGTTCGTTCCATAATGACTTATTTGATTCCCGCGCCAGCCTCGATGTTGGCGATATTGCCGGCAATCCAGACCGTGTCGCCCGTTTGGAAAACCAGGTCCGGCTCTGGGTTGGTGATGAATTGCTCGCCACGGAGGACGCTTATCACCATACATTGGTATTTGCGTAATCCGGCGGTCCTGAGTGACTTCCCTGTGAGGAAGGAGTCAGGGGAAAGGACCATCGGCTCTATTCCGAATCCGTCGTCGCCACTGTCCGCGCGCGAGTCATCCACTGAGTTTGAAATAAGGTTCCTCAGTTTCTCCAACTGTTCGGTTGTACCGACCGCGAGAAGGCGGTCTCCCGGGAAGAGAGTCACATCCGCGGATGGGACTACAAAAGACATTGAACCTCTCTGGATTTTGATGATATTGGCTCCTGACTGGTCCCTGATAGGCAGATCCATCAGGCGGGCTCCCGCGAATGAGGACTCCGAAGCGATGGTGAAAGCCTCTGTGCGGACATCGTAGGTCGAGAGTTTCTGTCGTACTGAGGAACTGACAGGTCTTGCACGACGCTCATTCTCCTCGCGCTCGTTGTAGTTCTGTAGGAACCTCTTCTCTAGGCTGGAGTATTTGTGGATGGATTTGCGCGCAGTCATGATGAAGGCGATGCCAGCGAATATGATCACCAGAATAGTCCATCCCGCCAAATTAAAATACGTGGACAGGACTCCGAGGATGATACTTATCGCGAGGAAGCCTCTCGCGAGCACGAG
>JAFROA010000077.1 GCA_017429885.1 Bacteroidales bacterium
ACCTGCACGCTGATTGGCAGTCAGGAGAACCTCGAGACGTTCAAGCCCGAGAGTCTTGTGGCTTTCTACCAGACATGGTACCATCCAGGCAATCAAGCCGTTGTTGTGGTTGGTGACGTGGATGTGGATGCTGTTGAGGCCAAGATAAAGAGAATATGGGCGGATATTCCCGCAGCTGTGAACCCTCAGCCTAAGGCAAAGTTCACCTTGACTGAGTTCACTGAACCCCGTGTCGGGATCATCACCGATCCTGAGACCACCATGCCTACTGTCGAGATCCTTTGGGAGAGTGACGCCCGCGATGAGGCTCTGAATAGCACTCCCGCCGGATTCTCCATGGACCTTATTGAGACTATGGTCTCCAACGTGATGTCTGAGCGTCTCACTGATATCACCTCAAAGGCTGATGCTCCTTTCCTTCAGGGTATGTTCGGTATAGGCAAGCTTTGCGAGGACTTTGAGGCCGTGATGGGCCGTGTCGCCCTCAAGGAGGACAACATCCTCGGTGGTTTCAAGTCATTCCTTATCGAGCTTCAGAAGATGAGCCGTTTCGGCTTCTCGGAGGGGGAGGTGACCAGGGCGAAGGATAACATCCTGGCATCACTTGAGAAAGCCGCCAATGAGGCTGGAACCAGGAAGAACCCCGAATTCGTTCATCCTCTCATCAGCAACTTCTTCGACAACCAGGCTTACATGGAGCCTCAGGCTGAATATGAGCTCGCCAAGGCATTCCTGGCGCAGATTGACGCCAGTATCCTCAACCAGATGGTTTCCCAGATCATCCCTGAGAAGAATATGGTGATGATTTACAGCGGCCCTCAGAAAGACGGGATCGCCACTCCTACCGAGAAACAGTTGCTAGCCGCGTTTGAGGAGGCGAAGGCTGCCGAGATTGAGGCTCCGGCTGAAGAGACAGCAACCGAACCGTTCATGGATCCTTCCGTTTTGAAAGGTTCTCCGGTCAAGAAGACCAAATCTTCACTATATGGTTCCACTGAGTGGGTCCTCAAGAATGGTGTCAAGGTTATTGTCTTGCCTACCGAACACAAGAAAGACCAGATACTGTTCACCCTCTACAAGGCTGGTGGCCAGAATTTGATCTCCGACGAGGATATGGCTTCATTCGATGGCACGGTCTACGGCACTTTCGATTCCATGCAGGGAGTGTCCAAGTTCAAGAGCACTGAGGTCACCAAGATGCTTTCCGGAAAGAATCTTCAGGTAGGTGCCTTCATTGATGGACTTTACAATGGCGTCAGTGGCTCCTCTTCAGTCAAAGACCTTGAGACCGCGTTCCAGCTGCTTTATTTGACCTACACTGATCCTCGCTTTGACCAGGAGGAATGGGATAACGCGATCGCCCAGCTGAAGGCTGTGCTGCCAAACGCCCTGGGTACGCCGCAGTTCAAATTGCAGAAGGATCTTAACGATTTCCTCTATGGAGGCAATCCCAGAAGGCAGTACATCTCCATGGAAACCCTTGAGAAGGCGAATCTCCAGACCGTCGAGAGCAACTACCGTAAATTGTTCGCCTCTGCTGCCGGGAGTGTGATGGTAATCACCGGGGACGTGGATGTCGAGACATTGAAACCTTTGGTGGAGAAATATATAGGATCTCTTCCTAAGGGAAAGAAGACCAAGGGTATCAAGGATCTTGCTCCTAGAATCATCAAGGGCGAGAACATCAAGACCATCAAGACCGACATGGAGACACCCAAGTCCACAGTTGTGGAGGTGTATTCAGATTACAGGCCTTACACGGTTAAGGATGATGTGTTGGCGAGAGCGGTCAGCTATGTGCTTGATCAGATATATGTCGACACGATGCGTGAGGACGAGGGAGGAACCTATGGAGCGTCCTCTTCCGCCAGCGCCGGTTTGGAGCCCGAGCCCATGTACATAATGCAAGTCGCTTTCGAGTGCAAGCCTGAGATGGCAGACAAACTCAGGGCCATGGCCAGGGACGAGTTCCGCAAGCTTGCTGAGAACGGTCCGACTGACGAGCAGTTCTCCCGCACCTTGGAGAACTTCAAGAAGAATGTTCCCGAGAACCGTATCAGCAACAGCTACTGGATGAATAATCTTGTGCGCTTCGCCAAGTTCGGGTTTGATTATGACAAGGAGTATGAGGAGGCAGTGGCATCCTTGACCAAGGAAGGAATCAAGGAAGCTGCCCGCAGGCTTTATGAATCGGGCAATTTCCTTGAGTTCGCCCAGATGCCAGGGAAGACCACCGAATAAGGATTCCTCTGATTGATGATGACCGACACCGGCCGTGGCTGGTGCCGGTCATTTTTTTTATACGATTTTTTTTAAATAATTATTTTTTTTCATAAATTATTTATATATTTGCCAAAGAAACATAAAACTATTAATTATGAT
>JAFROA010000078.1 GCA_017429885.1 Bacteroidales bacterium
CTGAAGAAAAACCCATACAGGGGATACTGGCTTCTTACCGTTCAATAATCGCCAAGATTCGCACTGTCAATCCAAACGCATATGTTTTACTGGCTCAGGTAGTTCATAGTGGTAAACTCCCGAAATACTCATATATTCCTAAGCTGAATAAAAAGATTCGGGCTTTAGTTCACTCGTTGAATGACCCGCGGGTTATTTTAGTCGATGCGTCCAAAGGTTTTCGGTGGGAAGAGCATACCGTTAAGGATAAAGTTCACCCAAATCAAGCGGGTGCGGCGGTAATAGCCCAAAATTTTTTCTCAATACTTGAACAGATCCCAGCATTGGTTAAAGGAGAAATGGTCAGTCCCGGAGGGATTGTCCGTGCCCGCTTATTATTTGACAAAGAAGCGTTGTCATATTCGGTGGCTTTTAATGGTGATTATGTGATATTTCCATCTTCTTTAGGAATTATCTTGGGTAGAGACACCATTGGACTTGATGCTGATGTGAGATTCGTAGGGAGCAAGGAATTTGACGAGACGTACCCTACTCGTGGAGTTCATTCTCTGGCGATAAACAAGTCAACTCAATATGAGTTTACCGTTGAGGAAAATGGCCATGAAATAGGACTGCAATTCAGGCTTTTCGATGACGGATTAGCGTATAGATACATTTGGGATGAGCCTGACACTACCAAGATCGGAGGTGAGATGTCTTCGTTCCAAGTTCCCTCTGGGATTCCTGTATGGTTTTTCGAGCGTCCGAATGACTGGAAACTGAAAACTTATGCGGGTATATGGACAAAAACTATGTCGGATAGTTTGTGGCGCATATCTCCTGGTGGCCCTGTTCAAGGAGCTCCCTTGGTTTTTGAGCTACCCGCAGGCGGATATATGGTACTCTCTGAAGCGGCTCTTTATCATTATAGCGGTATGCGCTACAGGGCATATCCTGATGCTTGTCTTAGTGCCGACTTCACTGAGGGGAGAGAGGGTTTTGCCGTGGATAGAAAAGGTAGTACACCTTGGAGAGTAATTATCCTTTCTGAAGATCTTGATGGTCTTGTGTCATCTGACATAATCACAAATCTTAATCCTCCTTCCGATCTGCTAGAAAAAGAAATACCGGAAGGAGGTACTTGCGCATGGAGCTGGTGGTCAGATTCATCTTCTCCGGAAGATCCAGAACGGGAACATAAAGTGATAGATTGTGCCGCTGAACTTGGATGCCGTTGGTCGCTGATCGATGAGGGGTGGGAAAAATGGCCTGATAAATGGGAGACTCTCCGGAAGATTTGCAAGCACGCTAATGACAATAGAATAGGCATTTTTGTATGGAAACACTATCGTCAGGTGGCAGATACAACCTCTAATTATCGTCAGCTTTCAATGTTTCTAGACTCGCTAAGTTCAGTGGGGGCCTCAGGAATCAAGGTCGATTTTTTCAATGGTGAGACGAAATCATTGGTTGACTTGCAAGAAGCTATCTTGATTGAGACATCTAAGAGAGGTCTTTTGGTTGATTTTCATGGGTGTCAGAAGCCGACGGGGGAGAGTAGAAGATATCCCAATGAGATGACAAGAGAGGGGATACGGGGATTGGAACTCAACAAGATGGGAGACCATTTGTCGGCAAACCATAATGTCGCTCTTGTCTTTACTCGCTGTCTCTTAGGTAATGCGGACTATACTCCTATTGGTTTCTCAAACCCGGGCCCAACCACATGGACTCATCAGTTAGCCTCAGCATTCGCCTTTACTTCTCCAATGACAGTCTTAGCGGAGAATCCAGAGAAGCTTCTGACGGAACCTGCGTATGCTCCAGCTCTTCCATTCATAAAAGATATGCCTACTTGTTGGGATGAGACCAAGGTTCTACCTAGTAGTGAGATATCCTCTAAGGCAATTTTAGCGCGTCGTAAAGGTAATGTTTGGTATCTTGTCGCTCTATGCGGAAATGTAGGCGCTTCTGTGGAGGTTCCTTTATCCTTCCTTGGCCATGGGACATGGATTGGGAAAGGACTAGTTGATTCTGATGATAGATCCTTCGCTCCTTGTACGGATTATTTTACAGCAGAAGAAAGCCTTAGGATTGATATGCTTGACGGTGGAGGAACGATATGGCGTTTTGAGCGCAATAATTAATGTGCGTTAGTGTCTTGATCTATATTTTTTACTATCTTTAAACGAATAATGGTTTTGATTATGAAAAGAATACAACGGCTGTCACTGACTATAATTCTCCTGGCCGCCGCCGCTTGCTCGCCTAAAG
>JAFROA010000079.1 GCA_017429885.1 Bacteroidales bacterium
TCACCCTCCAGTAATACACTCTGGAAGGCTCCAGGGCTTTTCCGGAATATGGCACGGAAACGGAGCGGTTGTCCTCAACCCAACCGCTGTCCCAAACGTCACCGGTTAGATCATAGGCCCCTTTCTCCGAGCCTGAAAGTATCACCCTCCAAGCGGTCTGGGTGGTTGGATACTTCCCCGGAACAATCCAGCTGAAAGATGGTCTGAAAGACCGGATTCCAACTGTCTGGAAATCCCCTTTAGCTTTATCTAAGTCACTCAAAGTCAAGTCCGTGGCATAGCCACCGGACCATACTGTCTCTGTGTGTTCCACAAGATCGGTCATCAGACCGGACGGTTTCCCGGTCCCCGCCCGGAGTGTCACTGCCCCCTGGAAAGAGACCAGTACGGCCACAGCTATCAATAGAAATCTTCTCATATTTATCGTTTCTTACTGGTGAAGTTAAGGAAATAACCCGACTTGCACAAGCAGCCGAAAAGAGTTATATTAGCGGATAGAAAAACTTTTCGATATGAGACTCCTGGAAACACTATTCATGGCCATGGTCCTTGGCCTCGCGGCATCAGCCGCGAATACCTCTTCCGCCGCCACACCGATTCCCAGCGGCATCTACAGTTATGAGGATATTGGCGAGACGGGGACCATCAACATAGCCTTCAATGATAAGGGAGAGTTGTGGTTCTACGCTTTCGTGATCAACGAGGACGGCCATACGGCTGAGCTAACCCCCGAAAACGGGGCATGGATCCCCATGAAAGGCAACAAGTTCAGCTACAACCTCAAAACAAACTCTTTGGACTACACCCTTGAGGGTGAGTTCTTTCCGGATGAGGAACTCCTTGAGCTCAAGGATAATTTCAACGCTGGAGGCACACCTTTCGGTATGGGAATGGGTCTTGCGGCCCACTACCGCTACGAGGGTGGTTCTTTCGCCACCCCGGACGGGTATATGTACGAGCTCATCGATGAGGGCACAACCGCCAGGTTGGTCCACGGAGGACGTTATTCCGGAGTTGTCCAGGTCCCTGACGCTGTCAAGTTCAACGGCGAAGAGTACCCGGTCGTCGGTATAGGTGAGAACGCTTTCACAAACAATTACGACGTGACTGAGGTCCGGATGGGAGCCAAGGACCAGTTCATCATGCCCGGAGCCTTCTGGGGCAGCGGCATTCCCTACGATTGGGATAGCCTGACAAAGCCAGGCTATGTCTATCCAGACAAAGACTTTTTCGCTTTCGTCAGCGCGTCCGCCAGGGATGACGAATATGACTATTCCATGGACAACTGGGTGATATTCAAGCAGAACTACGGACGTCTATACTTTGTGAGGGACAACTCAAAGGATGAGAACGCCAAATGGGGCTGCTTCCACGCCGACCCGGATATAGCCCAAGGCATCCACTATGAGCTCCGCACCTATGACGAGCTTCGCAAGAAGATGTTCCGGGGATATACCAACTTCGAGGTCATCGCCCTGGCCTCCGACAGCCAGTTCGCCGCTTTCCACAGGTTCCCTTCTTTCAGCAGATGGAAATACCCCGAGCCGGAGGTGCCCTTGGATCTGGTTTACGAACAGGAACTCGCCAGGAAATTCGGACGGAAGATCATGTATTCAAGAAGAGTGGCTGAGCTCAGGAACGAGAACCGCTGCTTCGGCATGGTCGAGTTCGAGCACAAGGGAAAGGAAGCGATGGTTGCCTTCGTATGGATAGACTATGGCACCATCACCGCCACATACACAAAGACGACAGAGTTCGATCCGGAAGATCCCTACAGCATCTGGAATGTCGATCTTGAGGAATACGGCACCCCGGAAGTGCTTTCAATCGCCCTCGACCCTCAGGATAACCCGATCATATGGATCAACCATCCCGCCCCTGAGAGCATTAATCTTATGGGGCTGCGTAAAGTCGGTGACAAACTAGTCCCATTCGGCGAGGAACAGTGGTACGTCGCCTACGACTAACATCTTCTTAATGAGAGAGCAGATACAGAAATTCGGGCGGAGCCTTAGCGCGATGGTCATGCCGAATATCGGCGCGTTCATCGCCTGGGGTCTCATCACCGCCCTCTTCATCCCCGGAGGATGGTGGCCTAACGAGAGCATCGCCAAGATGGTCTCGCCAATGCTGAAGTACCTCCTGCCAACTCTCATAGCGTTCACCGCCGGAAAAAATGTCTGTGGATACAGAGGAGGAGTGGCCGGAGCGGTAGCCGCCATGGGCGTCATCATCGGCACCGACACTCCCATGTTCCTTGGAGCCATGATTATGGGTCCGTTGGCCGGCTGGTGCGTAAAGCGGTTCGACAAACTGGTGGAGGGAAAAGTGGGAGCCGGGTTCGAGATGCTTGTGGACAACTTCTCCTTGGGTATCATCGCCATGATCCTGGCGGTCTCCGGATATCTCGTCATCGGCAATGTGGTCGATTCTCTCACTAAGCTTCTAAGCTCGGGAGTCGACTGGATGCTCGCCCACAAGATGAATCCCCTCCTGGCCGTGCTTGTGGATCCGGCTAAGGTACTGTTCCTCAACAATGCCGTGAACCACGGCATTATGACCCCTCTAGGTATACAGCAAGCGGCTGAGATGGGCCAGTCCATGTTATTCCTCGTAGATCCAAATCCTGGCCCTGGACTGGGAATCCTGCTGGCCTGCTGGGCATTCGGCAAGGGAATGACCAAGGACGCCGCCCCAGGAGCCGCCGTGATCCAGCTATTCGGAGGAATCCATGAGATATATTTCCCTTATGTCCTAGCCAGGCCAGTTCTGCTTCTCGCCGTGATGACCGGCAACATCTGCTCGCTCCTGTTCTTCACATTGACAGGATTCGGACTGGTTGCGCCAGCCTCCCCCGGAAGCCTGATTTCCATCATTTTGATGTCTCCTAAAGGCAGGCTGTTCATCGGCATCCTGGGAGTCCTCATTGGAACCGCAATCTCCTTCCTGCTGGCCATTCCGATGATAAAGGCAAAGCCTGATTTCCAAGGCGAGGAAGAAGCGGCGACAGATAAAAAAGGTTCAGAACCTCTTCCCGCCCTTCCGGGTGAGGTGAGGAAGATAGTCTTCGCCTGTGACGCTGGAATGGGCTCCAGCGCCTTGGGAGCCACCAGATTCAAAGCCAAACTCCAGAAAAACGGAATAAGCGGGATAACCTGCGTCAACTCAGCGGTCGACGCCATTCCAGATGACGCGGACATCGTTGTATGTCAGAGTGTGCTTGCCGCCAGGATCCATGGTCACGAAGTTGTCCAGATCACGAACTTCATCTCCGACCCCAAACTCGACGAACTGGCCGCCCGTCTTAAAAACAAGGATATTCCCGTCTTGATAAAAGGGAACATACTCGCCGGTCTGCCTTCTGAGAGCAAGGAAGACGCGATACTCCGTGCGGGGCGGCTTCTGGAGGAATCCGGATATGTCGAGAAGGGATATTCAGGATCGATGTTGGAAAGAGAGAGACTCACCACAACCTACATGGGCATGGGCGTGGCTATCCCGCATGGAACCTCAGAGGCCAAGGAGAAGGTCCTAAGGAGTGGAATATCCGTCCTGCAATATCCGGAAGGTGTTGATTTTGGTGACGATAAGGCCTTTCTCATCGTGGGAATCGCAGGTAAGGGAGACGAGCACCTCGACCTTTTGGCGAAGGTCTCCACCACCTTGGAAGACGAGGCCACCCTCGATTATCTATGCCACACCGCTGACGCGGAAGGAATATTCGACAAACTGAGATGATATGATAGCCAAGAAAGTGATAATCGGGGCGTCAGATGGCCTTCACGCCCGTCCTGCCGGAGACCTGGTCAAACTCGTCAAGTCCTTCGCGGGAACTCAGGTCACGCTGTCCACGTCCGCCAGATCAGTCAATGCGTCCAGCATCCTCTCAATTCTGAGCCTGGCGCTGAAGAAAGGGACTGAGGTTGAGGTAAAGGCGGTTGGACCGGACGAGGAGAAAGCATTGGCGGAAGTGACACGGTTTCTGGAAAGCCTTTAGGTTAAAATGGAAGGGACACTTGCCATAGGTAAGGCTTGGATTCTCCACCGCGGGGACGACACCAGACGATGTGATGGACGGACGCTTGATGAGGCCTTCGGACATGAGACATCACGTTTAAAGGAATATATCGAGAACAGTCCGGCCCCGGAAGTGTTTTCCGCCCATCTGGAGATTCTTGAGGATCCGCTGCTCCAAGACACCATCCAGAGAAATGTCACTGAAGGCATGACGCCTGCGGAAGCCGTCAAGGCCGCTGCGGATGAGATTTCCGGCATGTTCAATGAGATCGGGGATGATTACTTCAAAGCCAGGGTAGATGACCTGAATGACGTCTGCAAAGGTCTTGTGGAGTTCCTCGACGGAAAATGCGGAAATCCTTTCGAGAACCTTCCCGATGACGCTATCGTGGTAACCCGGGAATTGTTTCCCTCGGATACGGTGGAAATGAATCTGGGAAAAGTCAGGGCCTTGGTCACCTCGAAAGGCAGCCCGACGAGCCATGTGGGCATCATCGCCAGAAGCAAAGGAATCCCATTCGTGACCGGAATAGACATAAGCGGAATCCAGGCTGGAGACCTCCTTCTGGTCGACGCCGTAAGCTCGGAAGTGATTGTCAATCCGACAAATAGCCAAACTGAAGCATTCAAGGACAGGATGGCTGCGGGAAATGATATTCCGGAAATAATGAGACGTGTGGTCACTAAATACGGGATGAGAATCTTCGGCAATGCCGGTTCCGTAAAAGACATCGAGGCCGCTATCAAAAGCGGAGCCGACGGTATCGGTCTGTTCAGGACTGAGTTCCTCTTCCTGGACCGCGACGAGCTTCCTTCAGAAGAAGACCAATACCAGATCTACAAAGAGGCAGTGGAGGCCTGCCAGGGCCGCCCTTTGACAATAAGGACCATGGACATAGGAGGTGACAAGCCTTCTCCTGGCCTGAATATTCCAAAAGAAGACAACCCCTATCTCGGAATGAGAGGAATAAGGTTGTCTCTCTCTATGCCTGACATCTTCAAAGAACAGATCCGGGCGATACTTCGTGCCAGCGCGCACGGCAAAGTCAGGATGATGCTCCCGATGGTCACCAGGGTTGAGGAACTCATCCAGACCAGGGCGCTTGTGAGAGAATGCGACGCTTCTTCCGATTTGGAAATAGGAGTGATGATCGAGACTCCAGCCGCGGCGCTCATTTCTGACCTTCTCGCGGAAGAGGCTGATTTCTTCAGCATAGGCACCAATGACCTGACCCAGTACGTGATGGCCGCAGACAGAGGAAACGCTTCTGTATCATATCTTAACGACCCTCTTGACGAAGCCGTTGTCCGTGCTGTCAAGATAGTTGTGGAAGCTGCCCACAAGAAAGGAATACCTGTGGGAGTGTGCGGTGAGGCGGCCTTCAATCCTGAATTCGCGGAGCTACTGTGCGGACTGGGAGTGGACAGTCTGAGTCTTGGCTCACCAGCCTTGATAAAGTCCTTGAAACACCTTCGCCCCTGAGCGATGGCATTTGCCACGATTTTTGCTATATTTACAAGGAACAAAACTTCATCATCATGAAAAAGATATTAATAACACTGGTTCTGGCTCTGATAGGAGTTGCCGCATCGGGGCAGACTGTCTATAGCTGCGACTACAAGAGTGACGCGCAAGTCAAGGTCTATGTGACTAAATACAAGAGTGACGCTGACCTTGTGGTGTACAAAACCAACTACAAGAGCGACGCCGACGCCAACAAGGGCATCTGGTACTTCGTTAAGTACAAGAGCGACGCCAAGAAGAAAATCTATTTCGTCGATTACAAGAGCGACGCCGACCTAGTGGTGTATTTCACTGACTACAAGAGCGACGCCGGATGGAAAAATAATTCCAAGAAACACTTAATGTACTGACGGCTTTCAAAACGATATGAGAATATCCCGGAACGGTTTCCGGGATATTTTCGTATATTTATGGCATCCCGAATAACCACGTCACCAATAATATGAGACACCTGTTTATAAGTATTGCCATGGGGCTAACCTGCATTGGTTTGTGGGCCCAACCGGTAGGCATCGTTCCCGATTCCAGTATACTTGCCTCTCCGTTCAGCCCCGCTGACGAAGCCGCTTTCAAGCAACCCGCCAAGGTCTTTTATCCAGAAACTTGGTTCCACTTCATCGGCGGGAACATATCCCGTGAAGGCATTGACGCTGACCTGCAGGCCATCGCAGATGCGGGAATCTCCGGAGTGCAGTGGTTTCACGGCTCTGGCGGGATGTGGCCTGGAACAACCCGCCATCTGACCCAGTTAACTCCCGAATGGGAAGATATGGTCAGTTATGTGGGCAGAAAAGCGGACAGCCTTGGGCTCCGGCTTACCGTCCAGACATGCCCCGGCTGGTCAATGGCCGGAGGCCCCTGGATCAAGCCCGAGAACGCCATGAGGCAACTGATCTGGTCAAGGACGGATATTCCAGTAGGCGAAAAGGCCACGGTCATCCCGAAAGGCCAGCCATCCAATGAGCCATGGAGAGACTATCATGACATCAAGGTCCTCGCCTTCCCCACCCCGCTGGGAGACACAGGAGAACCCTTGAGACCGGAATCCATCAAGGCTTCCGACGATTGGAAAACAGTTTTCGAAGGCGGTGACAAGAGCGTCAAGCTTGAGCCTGGGACAAATAGCGTCATCACCTTCACCCTGCCGAAAGGTGAGGTGATACGCACCCTGGAACTTCCTCCTGTGGGAGCGTTTTCCCATAATTTCTGCTACAACCCGGGAATACATGTCAAGCTGACCGCAACCAAGGATGGCGAAGAGAAAACCCTCGTAGACGCTGACCTTCCGATGAGCAACTGGCAGGATGGCGGTGTGAACAATATGGTGTTCGCATGTAACGAGGTGGAAGGCGCTGAAAGCTACACCTTTACGCTGACTAACGCCCATCCTGCGACCATTCGCTTCGTTCGCTTCTGGTCCGCTGCGAGGAAGAACAGCTGGAGAGGTGAGGCCGGATGGACCCTGATCGCCAAAGAACCCTTCCAGCAGCACACAGAGCAGAATCCGCTGGCCTTCGTCAAAACAAAGGACATAATCGACATAACCGACAAGATGAAGCCGGATGGAACCCTTGATTGGACCGCTCCCGCAGGAGACTGTCCACAAGGCACTTGGACAGTCTTGAGGTTCGGCCATGTCAATTTCGGAAAACGCAATGCTCCCGCTACTCCTGAAGCCACTGGCTGGGAGTGCAGCAAGTTCGATCCCAAAGGAGCCGAAATCCAGTTCGCGAATTACGTCGGAATGCTCCAGGAAGGTCCCCTGGGCGGAAAAGCCAAAGGAATGTTGATGGACAGCTGGGAGTGCAACACCCAGACCTGGACAGACACGATGGAGAAGGATTTCAAGGATGCCGCCGGCTACGACCTTGCGGTCAGGCTTCCCGCCCTTATGGGCTATGTGCTCGACAGCCAGGAGGAGACGAGTCGTTTCCTGATTGATTGGAGGCGGACAGCCAACGGCCTATATGTCGAGAATTTCTTCAGGAAAATGACAGAACTGGCCCACGGAAAAGGTCTCGAGGTACAGTACGAGACCGCCGGAAGCGACGTCGTGACCATGGATCCGCTGGAGTATTTCAAATACGCCGATGTTCCGATGTGCGAGTTCTGGCAGCCATTCACCGAAGGTTATGTCGGCGACCTGGACTTCAAACCCATTGAACCCACTGAGTCAGCCGCCCACCTCTACGGCAAGCCCAGAGTGGCTTCTGAGAGTTTCACCAGTTTCTCCTTGACCTGGGACGAGCACTGGCAGATGCTCAAGGAGGTGGCCAACTTCAACATGGCCGAGGGCGTGACCCACAACGTGTTCCACACCTACACCCA
>JAFROA010000080.1 GCA_017429885.1 Bacteroidales bacterium
TCCTTGGCTTCCTTGTCGGCAGCCTCGTTGGCCTTTGCCTCGTCACGCATCCTTTGGATTTCGGCGTCAGAAAGGCCTGATGAAGCTTCGATCCTGATGTTCTGCTGCTTGCCTGTAGCCTTATCCTTTGCGGAAACATTCAAGATACAATTGGCGTCGATGTCGAAGGTAACCTCGATCTGAGGGATTCCCCTCGGAGCAGGAGCGATACCATCCAGATGGAAGAGTCCGAGTTCCTTGTTGTCATTTGCCATGGGACGCTCACCCTGAAGGACATGGATTTCAACTGACGGCTGGTTGTCTGCTGCCGTCGAGAAGACCTGGCTCTTGTGGGTAGGTATGGTAGTGTTCGCATCGATAAGCTTTGTCATGACTCCACCGAGAGTCTCGATACCGAGTGACAGAGGGGTGACATCCAGAAGGAGGACATCCTTCACGTCACCGGCGAGGACACCACCCTGGATGGAGGCGCCTATAGCGACGACCTCGTCAGGATTGACGCTCTTGTTCGGCTCCTTTCCGAAGAAGTCCTTGACAAGCTGCTGGACTTTAGGAATACGAGTTGAACCTCCGACGAGAAGGACCTCGTCAATGTCGGAAGCCTGCAGGCCAGCGTCACGCAGCGCTATGCGGCAAGGCTCGATCGACCTCTGGAAGAGGTTGTCGCAGATCTGCTCAAACTTAGCCCTCGTAAGGGTCTTCACAAGGTGCTTGGGAATGCCGTCAACTGGCATGATGTACGGAAGGTTGATCTCCGTGGAAGTTTGGTTGGAAAGCTCTATCTTAGCTTTCTCGGCAGCCTCTTTAAGCCTCTGGAGGGCCATAGGATCCTTCTTGAGGTCGATCCCGCCATTCTCAGCGGCGAACTCCGCGGCCAGCCAGTTGATGATCTCCTGGTCGAAGTCATCACCACCGAGGTGGGTGTCACCATTGGTGGACTTGACCTCGAACACACCACCACCCAACTCAAGGATGGAGATATCTAAAGTACCACCACCAAGGTCATAGACAGCGACCTTCATGTCCTTGTTCTTTTTGTCGAGGCCATATGCGAGAGCGGCAGCGGTGGGCTCGTTGATAATCCTCTTCACATCCAGACCGGCGATTTTTCCAGCCTCCTTGGTAGCCTGACGCTGTGAGTCAGAGAAGTAAGCCGGGACTGTGATGACAGCCTCAGTGACATCCTGACGGAGATAGTCCTCAGCGGTCTTCTTCATCTTCTGAAGAATCATGGCTGAGATCTCCTGCGGTGAGTAAAGCTTTCCATTGATGTCAACACGGGGGGTATTGTTCTCTCCCCTGACGACTTTATAAGGAACACGGCTGACCTCTTTGGTGACCTGGTCGTATGTCTCTCCCATGAATCTCTTAATGGAGAAGACGGTGTTCTGAGGGTTGGTGATAGCCTGACGCTTAGCCGGGTTACCGATCTTCCTCTCACCGCCGTCAGTGAAAGCCACGACGGAAGGGGTTGTCCTCTCACCCTCGTTATTGATTATGACGGTAGGCTGGTTGCCTTCCATGACCGAAACGCACGAATTGGTGGTTCCAAGGTCGATTCCGATGATTTTTCCCATATTCTTTTCTCCTTTTATTGTTTACAAAATTAATCCGGGACTGACACCACGGTCAGCCTCGGATCAAATAACCAATGTTGTGCCAAGCCTCGAAGGCTGACAAATTGTCACTCGTGGGTGGAGAATCTCTGCTTGGCTAATGCCTCATAGTCAGTCCCGGGACGTCCATAATTGACATAAGGATGGATGGATATGCCACCTCTGGGGGTGAACAACCCAAGTACCTCGATGTACTTCGGATCCATCAGTCGCACAAGATCGTTGAGGATTATATTCACGCAATCCTCATGGAAACCGCCATGGTTGCGGAAACTGAACAGATAGAGCTTGAGGCTCTTGCTCTCAACCATCCTCATGTCAGGTATATAACTGATGCGGATCTCGGCGAAATCCGGCTGGCCGGTAATCGGGCACAAAGTCGTGAACTCAGGACAGTTGAACCTCACCCAGTAGTCCCTGCCAGGATGCATGTTCTCAAAAGTCTCAAGGACTTCCGGAGCATAATCCATCTTGTATCTGGTCTCGTGGCCAAGGGCCTCCA
>JAFROA010000081.1 GCA_017429885.1 Bacteroidales bacterium
AATTTCACTGACCGCTGCGGTGTATGTAAAGATAAGGCGTCGATGCTCGTCACCATGCTCCGTGCCGCTGGTTTTGAGGCCCATCCGGCTATGACCATGGCCGGATCCAGGATTGAGAGTATTCCGGCCGACCATTTCAACCATTGCGTGGTTGTTGTTAAGCGTTCCAGCGGAGTCTATGAGCCATTGGATCCGACCTGGGTGCCATTCACCAGAGAGAACTGGTCCAGCGCCGAGCAGCAGCAAAACTACCTTCCCGGCCTTCCGGAGGGCTCCCCGTTGCTCCTGACACCGGTCTCCGCTCCCGAGAATCACTATCTCAGGCTCACTGTCAAGACAGTTCTGGACAAGGATGGAAACCTGACAGGAGAATATACCGTGACGGCAGAAGGCCAGTCTGACGCCGCTGTGCGTAATCCCTTTACCAAAGGCTATGTGGCCAATTGGCAAAAAGCCATGGAGAACGAGATACTCTCGATCGATCCAGAGGCCAAGATGATCAGTGTCAATTACGGCAAAACTCCGGATTACTACCTTGACGCTCCGATAAAGATCACCGCGAAGTTCTCTATACCGTCTTATGCGGCCAAGACTTCTGACGGCGCGTTGCTTTATAAGCCTGTGTCCGGGCGTCTGTACAACAGGGTCAAGACCTTCCTGAGGGTTAATACCAACCTTCCCGAGAGGGAGTTCGGTTTTAAGGATTCCTGCTCCAGACTTGTGGAAGCCAATGAGAATGTGACGGTTCCGAAAGGTATGCTCTTGACTTCCGCATCAGAAGGGAGTTCTTCCAGCGAGGCCGCTGACTTCATCGGGAAGATTTCCCAAAAGGGCAGTGTTGTCAATATCGCCTCCTCGATCGCTCTCAAGAAGAGGGTTTATGAGGCGGAAGACTACCCTGGTTTCAAGGATGCTGTCGGCGCATGGATGGCAATTGAGGATAAAACGTTGGTCATAAAGTAGAGAAGCCATGAGAAAGACTATATTCACCCTGCTTTCAGGGATCATGATAGCCACCGGGCTTTTCGCCCAGAAGTCTGAGGGAGAATTTCTTGTCTTGAGGGAAAAATACTCCTTCGGGCCTGATGGCTCTGTTGTGTACAAACAGCACAAGGAGCTGAAGGTCAACACCTTCTATTCTATCCACAATCTCTACGGTGAGACGTTCATCGTTTACAATCCAGAGTTCCAGACGCTTTCCATTGACGGTTGTCATACCGTACAGGCGGACGAGACGGTTATCCCGCTTCCACCGAACGCCTTGAATGAAGTGTTGCCGTCAGCCGCGGCGGACGCTCCTGCCTATAATCATCTCAAGGAGATGGTCGTGACCCACACCGGTCTTGAGCCAGGTGCCGTTATCTCATTGGATTACACAATCACCACGAAACCCGGCTTCCCTGGTTCCGGGGATATATTCAAGAGATTCAACGATGTCTCCCCAGTCAAGGATTACACTCTTACTGTTGAGGTTCCTGCCGGGAAAGAGTTGACAGTCAAGGAAAACATGGGGGCGAAAGTCTCCAGGGAAGGGAATGTGTACACCATAAAGGCTTCCGGGATTCCCGCGAGAATCGCTGAGCCATTCACACCTGTTGACGACACTCCTTACATCTACGCTTCAATTGATCCGGGGGCGGGTGCAGCATCGTTATTCAAGCTTCTTCCAAAGGAGGACATGTCCACCTTGGCCGCCAGGATATGTGAGGGAAAGACTTCGGATGGTGAGAAAATGGGAGCTATCTCAATGTGGATGGCAGAGAATCTAGGTATGTGTGCCCTTCCCCTCTATCAAGCGGGTAAGGTGAGGAAGCCTTCTGATGTGGTAAGAACCGCCTATGGAACATTTGAGGAGAAGACCGCTCTGATGTTGAGCCTTGCCTCTGCAGCTGGGGTTGACGCTGTTCCAGGGGCCATGTTTGATTATGGCTGCCCTCCTTGCCTTCAAACCCTTTCCGGTTCGATGTGGATCAAGGCTTGCGGCAAGTTTTACTCTCCCGCAGGTCCTTTCTCCCGTGATGAGTCTGAGCTTGCTGGGCGTCTTCAGGTCTTATCTCCTGAAGGCCCGGTCGCTGTCCCTGAGGCTTCCGCTACTGTCAACATCGACGAGGAAGTCACATTGGATCCCAGTAAGGCTGTTGATGCGGGGAACTATATGATTTTCAGCATTCCGACCGCATTCAAAGGCTTTGACTCTTGGGGAATACGTTCCCTGAACTCGTCAAGGAATTATCCTTTCGAGATTCCTTCCACCCTCGATGAGAAGGTGACTTACAGGATTACTGCCCCTGAAGGAACGATAGTTTCCGAGCCGTTTGTGAAAACCTTGTCCAGTCCGGTTGGTACGGTTAAAGTCAGTCTCACAGTCAATGGAAACAAGGCTGTCTACACTAGGGAGGCGAAATTCAACAAGACCATCATTCCAGTCAAGGAATATGCGTCTTTCCGTTCCCAGATCAATTTGTTGAAGGACGATGCCTATCGGAGGATTGTTGTAAAGAAATAATTAAGTATCAATATATTAAAGAAAGAATTATGAGGGAAGGATTGTTTTTTATGATGGCTGCGCTGCTGGTCTTCGGAGCGTGCCAGAGCAAGAATGAGAGCCCTAAGGACATTGCCGGACATGTTATTGTTATCGGTCTTGACGGATGGGGCACTTGGTGCATGGAGAAAGGTGATGCCCCCTTTATGAAAGAGATGATGAAAGAAGGGTCTTACACGCTGTACAAGCGTACGGTACGGCCTTCAGTCAGTGGTCCCAACTGGGCGGCTATGCTGAATGGCACTCCTGTGGAGTTCTCTGGCATTAAGGGGAATGAGAAAGAGCCCACGTTCAAGCCTATAGGCCTGACGGAGCATAACGCCCAGCCGACTCTCTTCCATCTGCTAAGGCAGGAGAGGCCGGATGCTGAGACTGGTGTCGTCTGTGAGTGGGGTGATGTCCGCAACTATGTGGATCTCCAATGTGTGAGTTACGAAAAAGCCATTGATAATCCTTCCGGTCATCCTGAATCAATAGTCGAGGAGAGCGCCAAGTACATCAAAGAGAAAAAACCTTTGTTCTGCTTCATCCACATCGACGCCCTTGATCACGCTGGACATGGTTTTGGCCAGGGTTCTGATGAATACTACGCTGAACTGACCGCTGTCGACGGTCGTGTGAAGAGGATTGTGGACGCTGTCAAGGAAGCTGGTATCTACGATGACAGCATCATAATCCTGTCTTCCGACCATGGTCATGAGGGAACCAGCCACGGAGGCGACTCCACAAACGAGATAGAGACTCCTTTCGTCATTTGGGGCAAGGGTATCAAGAAAGGCCACGAGATCACTGAGCCTATGATTCAGTACGATATGGCAGCCACGATCGCCAGGATATTCCATCTCCAAACTCCGAACAGCTGGAGGGGAGTCCCGATGGACGTCTTCGAATAGACGAGTCACTTTTTCTTTTTCCGATACTTGCTGGGAGAGACTCCGAGAGTCTTGGAAAACAAGCGGGAGAAGTAGTACGGGTCTTCAATCCCGACCTTGTGGCAGATCTGGTTAATCTTCATGTTGGAGATCTCCATCAGATGAGCCGCTGTCTGGATGCGGAGGTTCTGAAGGTATTGGCCTGGAGACATGCCGGTGAATTTCTTGAATAATGCGTTACAGTATGACGTCGAGAAGCCCAGGTAGCCGCAGATGTCGTTCAAGGATATTTTCCGCTCCAGATTCTCCATCATATAATGACGGCATCGGATGATGCTGCTGTATCCGGATTCATCCATTAAGTCGTTGCTCCTGAATGCGTCGATATAGATGAATGTTCCGAGAAGATGGAATAAGGCCGCGCTGGAATACTCCAATTGGGCCTTGCTATATCCGGCCTCCAATGATCTGTAAACTTCCTCGAAAAGATCAAGCCGGTTGGATATTCTGGAATCCTCCGCGAAACTGATTTCGCATATGCGGTCGTGGCCGTCTCCGAATGTGTGGGCCAGGGTTCCGGTGAAATGGATCCAGTATATGCTCCACGGGTCGAAGTCATCCGCCCCATAAGTATGAGGCATGCCAGGTGGAATGATGAAAAAGGTCCCGGCTCGTAGAATATGCTTGGTTTCGCCGCATTGGATCCAACCTTTCCCATCCGTGCAATAAATCAGGATGTATTGGTCGACCCCTTCGGAACGTTGTCTGAAGTGATATCGGGCATGCGGGAAATAGCCGATGTCGGTGATATGGAGCAGGGAGGTGACTCCTCCTCGCTCCATTTCTTTTTGGACAGAAGTCGGCAGTACAATCATCCGGCTTCCCTTAAATCCATCTTTCAGTTGAATGGCCATTGTGGTTGGTTTGATAGTCATAAAGATAGAAATAATTCTAATTTGATGGACAATGTTATTTCGTCCATTTATTATTATAGATACTGCATTTTTCATGTCAGGAAAAAATCGCAACTTTGTATTAACCACAAGCCCCACGGGACATATAAAACGTGAATGAAATGCAAACGTATGCTTTCAATAAGCCATTCATCTATTTTGTCT
>JAFROA010000082.1 GCA_017429885.1 Bacteroidales bacterium
AGTGATAGGACGCATCACCGAGGTTGTGGGCAGTTTCAAGGCCTCTTTGCGGTCATTCAATGTCTCGGAGAACAACCGCAATGGCACATATGAGATCACGATGAAGGTCAGTGTTCCCTCAAATATGGAACTTGATAAGGTGATATCCCAAATCAAGATCCTCAAGCACGTGATTAAGGTCAGCAGGGTCTAGTTTTTCCAGACTTTCAGATATTCCTGGAGAGCCCACATCTCGTCACGGTACTTTGCCGCCTGGCTGAAGTCCAGCTCTGCGGCGGAATGCTCCATGCGGCGTTTGTCCTCCGCTATGGTCTTCTCTATCTGTTCCCTGCTCATGGAGCGTATGACCGGGTCTTGCAGCACGGCCGCAAGATCGGCCTTCACATATCCATCCACATAGGCAGTGTTGCCCTCCCGTTTGGAATCATGACCAAGACCCACGGAAATGGAGCCTCTTCCAAGCTCACTGGGGTTGGGAATATAAGTAGGATCCGACACGGAGTCTTTGGCGCTGACCCTCCCGCTCGGTCCGTTGGCCACACGGGGATTGACCACCTTATCTGACGGGCCGTAGAGCTCGGAAGCGAGAATATTCCTCTTGACCTCCACCTGGGTCGGGGTAATCCCATGGATCTTGTTGTATTCCATCTGCTTAGTGCGCCGGCGGTTGGTCTCCCTAATCGTCTCCTCCATCGAGTCGGTGACAGTGTCGGCGTACATTATCACAAGACCATTCACGTTCCTGGCAGCCCTGCCGGCGGTTTGCGTGAGAGCCCTTCCTGAGCGAAGGAATCCCTCTTTATCGGCATCCAGAATAGCCACAAGCGAGACGGTGGGAATATCCAGTCCCTCCCTGAGGAGGTTCACACCAACCAACACATCGAACAGGCCGTTTTTGAAGTCCTCGATGATCTCGACTCTCTCCGATGTGTCCACATCGGAGTGGATGTATCTTACCCTCACGCCAATCCTGTCCAGATAGTCAGTCAACTCCTCTGCCATCCGTTTGGTGAGGGTCGTGACAAGGATCCGCTCATCATTCTCCGCCCTCTTGCGGATCTCTTCCACGAGATCATCCACCTGGTTTTTGGTAGGTCGCACCTCGATTGGGGGATCCAATAGACCGGTCGGGCGTACAACCTGCTCAACCACAAGACCTTCCGATCTCTCAAGCTCATAATCCGCCGGGGTGGCGCTGACATATATCTTCTGTCCTGTGATGGCGTTGAACTCATCGAACTTCAACGGCCTGTTGTCAGCCGCTGCCGGGAGTCTGAAGCCATATTCCACCAGGACGGATTTGCGTGAGTGGTCGCCCCCGTACATGGCCCTGATTTGCGGGATAGTGACGTGGCTCTCGTCGATGAATGTGATGAAATCGTTCGGAAAATAGTCAATCAGGCAGAAAGGCCTCTGACCTGGGGCTCGTCCGTCCAGATATCTGGAATAGTTCTCGATACCGGGACAGTATCCCATCTCTTTTATCATCTCGAGATCATTCTCGACCCTTTGCTGCAAACGTTTGGCTTCCAAGCCCTTCCCGATTTCGTTGAAATAGTCTACCTGAGCCTTGAGGTCGTCCTGGATCATGCTGACCGCCTTTATGCTCCGCTCCCTGGTGGTGACGAAGTTGGTGGCGGGGAAGATAGGAACCTCATCCAGATCCTCTATTTTCGCTCCGGTGACGGGATCTATGAGAGATAGCGAGTCCACCTCATCTCCGAAGAACTCTATTCTTACAGCCTCGTCAGAGCCTCCCAGGAACACATCCACAGTGTCCCCGCGGACTCTGAACGTGCCTCTTTTGAAGTCCACCTCTGTCCGGCTGTAATTTGCGTCCACGAGGTGGTAAAGGAGCCGTGTGAGTGAA
This sequence comes from Bacteroidales bacterium, assembly GCA_017429885.1. Taxonomy (GTDB): domain Bacteria; phylum Bacteroidota; class Bacteroidia; order Bacteroidales; family UBA932; genus Cryptobacteroides. The sequence goes on from JAFROA010000082.1 coordinate 1,871, forward strand.
CGGGTCTCTCCTCTTTTCACTGTCACGGACTGGGCGTGGAAATCCTCCGGGTTGCCGATGCCGTAAAGACAAGAGACACTTGAGACCACAATCACGTCCCTCCTTCCAGACATCAGCGCTGAAGCCGCACTGAGTCGGAGTTTGTCGATCTGGTCGTTGATGCTGAGATCCTTCTCGATGTAGGTGTCTGTCGTCGGGAGATAGGCCTCGGGCTGGTAATAGTCGTAGTAGGAGACGAAATACTCCACGGCGTTTGAAGGGAAGAAACTTTTGAACTCGCCATACAGCTGGGCTGCCAAGGTTTTATTGTGGCTCAACACCAGAGCCGGCCTCTGGAGCTTCTCTATGACGTTGGCCATGGTGAAGGTCTTTCCAGACCCGGTCACACCGAGGAGAGTGACATCCCAGACTCCTTGCTGGAGGGCGTCGCAGAGCCCCTCAATGGCTTCCGGCTGGTCTCCGGAGGGTTTGTATGGCGAT
>JAFROA010000083.1 GCA_017429885.1 Bacteroidales bacterium
ATGCTTGCCAATTATGGTGCTAAAGGCATGTGGGCTTCTTATAATCTCGCTGGTGGCTGGCGGTGCATTGACCCTGATTTTCCTAAGGGAGGAGATTGCACCTTCCCGTTCAGCTGGGGAGGTTATGACTATATCGTAGGCGGCTTCTCATCCCTTTGGGGGCGTCTGTCTGGTAGGAATGACCTTCCATGGAAGGATATGGTCGCTTCTGGAGAGGACTTCTATAACGGTATTAGCGTTCCTTCAGTCACTGTATTGGATGACGGCCGATGCATTATGGCAGGCTGGCTTAAAATGAGGAACTGGGGAGGTGCGCTGGTGCTTTATGAGTTGGTTCAGCTGCCCGACGGTGCGTTGGGGTCGAAATGGATGGAAGAGGTTGTTCCCGCCACGGAGGGCAGGAAACTTCTTTCCAAGAATATCGGGGACTTCGCAGAGTTCCCTGTTTCCAACTCTTCGTTTATGCTGTCTTTCGAGGTGGAGCCTGAGAATCCGGGGGAAGGGAAGTGTTCAGTACGTTTCCTCCCTGGGAAAGGTGGAGAACCTTGCGTCTGGAGTCTGGATATGGGAGAATGTCGGGCGCGGTATAGTGACTCGCGAGATTCCAGGGAAAAGACTCTGGCCGAGGGCGGCCGAGTCGCTGGCGCCGGCAATTACGCGGTGAAGAACGGTATGAGCTTTGACGGACCGTTTGCAGTGAGGATGGCGGTCAAGACCGATCCCAAATTCAACGGGTCGATTATCGACACCGAGATAGCCGGGACAAAAACCATGGCCTCTTTCAGGGAAGGTCTTGAAGTGGGTACGATCCAATTCGAGGTCAAAGGATGCAAGATAAAGAAGGTTTTTGCCTCAAAAATGCTTTAACAATAATGTTATAACATATAACACTTTTGTTTTAAGTATTGATTTTTAGACTTGTGGTTTCGGTTAAAGAAGATGGCCGAGAAAACGGGATTTGTCTTGCTCAGACATCCCTCTTCTGGCGGCATACCCGTCAATAGCGGCCTTGTCAAGGTGGCGTATCTCAGGGTAAGTGGCGTTCTCATGAACGAATATGAGCCCACAAATGCATGCCTCAGGAATCATCGCGCAACTGTCAAGCAGGGTGATTCCTAGTTTCTCTGAATCAGGAAGTAGCCTTAATATATCCCGTTTGAGTGTATGATCCGGACAGCTTGAGTATCCGGCGGCAGGCTTGATGACCTTGGCTTTGGATCCCTCAGGCAAGAAGCTGCTCACATAATTGTCAAGCCACTCTGAAGCAGCCTCCGCCAACGTCAAGGTGACAGCCCTCCGGACTGATTCATCAGGGGAGGCCGTTGAATCATGAACGCTAATCGCGAACATTCCGACAGGGGATTCGAAACCGTACTCAACAGGTGCCACAAAATCCGCTAGAGATAGGCCGCCAGGCTGCCTGAACATCGGCAACCTGTATCCAGCGGCGACGATGTCGTCGCTTTCGCTGTGGGCGCTATCAAATCTCGCTGATAGCGTGATCCGGCATTCCCCATCGGCTTTCATTCTCTCAATAACGTCTCTGGCTTCCGCCATCAACTTCTTTTTCTCAAGATGGTCCCCATTATTCTTGACTCCAAGTATGGTGAAGAAAAGTCTCCAGTCAAAAAAATCTTCAATACGGCTGACTTCGAGTCTTTCCGACGGGATATTACTGAACGGGTTTCCTTTGATGTAGCTTTGCGGCGGAAATGCGGTAGAAGCTTCCGCAGAGGGTTCTGCGGCCATTTCGCGCTTGGATGCCTCGTAAGCTTCCCTTAACGCTCTTTGTTTCTCATGCTCTGTAGCTTCCGTGGCTTTACGGTCAGTGACAAGTTTGCTGGCAAGAACAGCTGATGCCGAGGCGTCTGACCCATAAAACACATGCTTGTAAAGCGGGGCGAGTTTTACCGCGGTGTGAACAGCTGACGCCGCGGCGCCTCCGACCAGAAGGGGAGTGTCAAGGCCTTGCGCCTCCATGTCTTTGCATAGAAGCTCCATTTGGTACAGTGATGGAGTTATCAGGCCACTGACTCCTATAATATCCACTTTTTTCTCCCTGGCCTTCTCAAGTATTGTTTCCTTGGGAACCATGACTCCAAGGTCTGTCACGTCGAACCCGTTGCAGGTGAATACTATTCCGGTGATATTCTTCCCAATGTCGTGAACATCGCCCTTCACTGTGGCGAAAAGTGCCTTGGGCCTGTCTGAGACATCGGATCGCTCTTTTTCAAGGTAGGGTTGGAGTATCTCCACAGAGACTTTCATGGTCCTTGCTGACTTTACGACCTGCGGCAGGAACATTTTTCCGGCGCCGAAGAGTTCGCCGACCCTGGCCATGCCGTCCATCAGAGGGCCGTCGATGACCTTGTAGGCCTCTCCGTATTTCTCGAGACATTCCTTTATGTCTTTCTCGAGGTTCGCCGAGTCTCCCTTTACCAGGGCCCTCTCAAGACGCTCCTCGACGGAAGGAGTATAGGTGGGTCCAACCCATGCCACCCTCGGCACTGTAAGAGGGGGGACCGGAGCTTCGCTTTGCGAAGCGAGCGGTGGGGCCGAGCGGAGCGAGGCGGTTGGACCACCTATACTCCCTCCGTCGGGTGCCAGTAGCCTCTGGGCGAAGTCGATCAGGCGCTCAGTGGCTCCCGGGTCGGAATCCAGGATCACGTCCTCAACCCTTCGCAGCAGCTCAGGCTCAATCTCATCATAGATTTTGAGCATTCCGGGATTGACTATACCCATGTCCAATCCGGCCTTTATGGCGTGGTAAAGGAATACACTGTGCATCGCCTCCCTGACCGTGTTGTTCCCTCTGAAAGCGAAAGAGAGATTTGATATACCACCGGATGTCCTGCATCCGGGCAAGTTCCTCTTTATCCAACGGACGGCCTCGATAAAGTCAGCCCCATACCTGGCGTGCTCGGGAATACCCGTCCCGACTGGAAGGACGTTGACGTCAAATATGATGTCAGTCGGGGAATAACCTGCTTTTTCTGTCAGTAGAGAATATGCCCTCCGGCAAATCGCTATCTTCCTGTCGAAAGTGGTGGCCTGCCCTTCCTCATCGAATGCAATGACTATTATTGCAGCACCTAATGCTTTTATCTCACGAGCTTTACGCAGGAATACTTCTTCACCTTCTTTAAGTGAGATCGAGTTGACGACACACTTGCCTTGGGCGTTTTTCAAGCCGGTCACCAAAGTGTCCCAGTGGGACGAGTCGATCATTATGGCGGCCTTTGCCACTTCCGGTTCCCCGGCTATGTGGCGGAGGAACTTCTCCATCTCCAGCCGGGAGTCCAGCATGGCGTCGTCCATGTTGATGTCAATGACGGCCGCACCGTTCTCGATCTGCCCGGCGGCGACCCGCAGGGCCTCTGTGTAGTCTCCTGCGGCTATGAGCTTGGCGAACTTGCGGGACCCCGCCACATTTGTCCTCTCTCCGACGTTTGTGAAGTTATTCCTCCGGTCAATCTCCACGCTCTCCAACCCACTTACGAATAACGCATGGGCTGGACCTCCAATAGCCTCACTGGCACTGAACGCTCTGGGTGGAAGTCCCTCGATTGCGGCGGCGATGGCGGCGATGTGAGCCGGAGTGGTGCCGCAGCAGCCTCCGACGATGTTCACGGAGCCCTGCAGAGCCATTTCCCGGATAGCTGAGGCTGTTACCTCCGGAGTCTCATCGTATGCCCCCATCGCGTCAGGAAGGCCGGCATTGGGGTAGCAGCTCACGGCTCCCTCTACGAATCGTGACACGTCCGCTATGAGCGGAACCATTTCTCTTGACCCTAACGAACAGTTCAGCCCGAACGAGAGGGGAGAGCAATGCTCGATAGAGCGGTAGAATGCCTCCGGGGTCTGGCCAGTGAGAGTCCTTCCCGACTTATCTCCCAAAGAGACTGAAATCATGATCTCGGGGCCACCCCCTTTGGGAAAGAGGTGCGAGTAAGCGTAGAGAGCCGCTTTGGTGTTAAGCGCGTCAAAACAAGTCTCTATCAACAGCAAATCCACCCCACCTGAGACAAGCCCTCTGATTTGCTCCTCAAACGCGTCGGCCATATCGTCGAATGAATATGGCCGGAACACCGGATCCTCTATGTTCTGGGGCAGGGTCAGCGACTTTCCGGTCGGGCCAACACTACCTGCTACCCAGACTTTCCGGCAAGCCTTGTCGGCAGCCTTCCTGGCAATTCTAGCGGCAGCTTCGGCCATGTCGGCCGCTTTGTCAGCAAACCCTAATTCCGCCTGAGATATCTTATTGGCACCAAATGAGTTGGTCGAGATTATATCAGATCCTGCTTTAATATATTCGGAATGAATATCCTCCACGACTCCGGGGCTTGTTAGATTGAAAAGCTCACTGTTTCCCTGAAGGCCGCAGCTCTGAAGAACCGTGCCCATAGCCCCGTCCAGGACGAGTATCCTTTCCTTTAAAGCAAGTCTGATGTCGTCCATCTCCTAGAAGCACTC
>JAFROA010000084.1 GCA_017429885.1 Bacteroidales bacterium
CGGACTCTGGAGTCCACATATAAGTTTCATGATAGTGGACTTCCCGGCTCCGTTTTTGCCCACAAGGCCAATCTTGTCGTTCTCACTGATATGAAAATCAATGGCGTCCAGCAGGGTGAACCCACCGTACGCCACTGTCAATGAGTTGATTGAGATCATCGTCAGGCTGTCTCTGACACCTCTTCTTGGGCTGGCCTCGGTTTGCAGAACAGGACGCTGGCCTCGTAGAGGAGGAGCAATGGCGCCGCCGCGATCAACATCGAGAATGGATCAGCTGGAGTGATTATGGCCGCGATACATAGGACCGCCACAATCGCGTGTTTGCGGTACTTTTTCATCGTGTCCTTGTACACTAGGCCGAGCTTGTTGAGAATCACGACCACAGCCGGAAACTCAAACACGATTCCGAAAGCCAAAGTGGTGGAAGTGAAGAGTGAGATGTAGGATGTCAATGAGATGGTGTTCACCACCGCCTCGCTGATTTTGTAACCCAGGAAGAAGTTTAGTGAGATCGGAACAATCAGCACATAGCCGATGTAAAGACCAAGATAGAAGAGGAAAGATGCGGCGAGAAATACTCCACGCATGGCTTTCTTCTCATTCTGGTACAACGCTGGCGCTATAAACTTCCAGATCTCCCAGATCACGAATGGGAAGGCGAGGATGAAACCCAGTTCGAAAGCTACCTTGAGGTGCACAAAAAACTGTGTCGAGATCTCCAGGTTCACAAGGTTCATGCTGACATCCATATTCAAAAGCCTGTAGACCCAGAAATCACTCCTCGTGGGTGCCAGGACCACATCGTCAAACACGAACTTCTTGAAACAGAAGACCACGACACTGACCACCGTGACAGCCAGTATCGAACGGAATAAAGTTCCTCTCAACACTTCGAGATGATCCCAAAAGGACATCTCGGCAGTGTCCTGCCTCTGCTCTTCCTCAGCCACAGCTTACTTCTGGTAATCTTCTTTCTTCTCGATCTTGTCGGGGCTCTTGGCCGGAGCGTTCATGTCGCTCTCGATGTCGCCAATCTGCTTCTCGACCTCATTCATGCCCTCCTTGAAACTCTTCATGCCTTTTCCAAGTCCACGCATGAGCTCGGGAATCTTCTTGCCTCCAAAAAGAAGGAGAATGACCAAGGCGATGATGACAACCTGCCAAGGTCCTATGACACCTAAAGGGAAAAATGCTAACATATTCATGAATATTAATGGTTTATCTGTCGTTAATATGCTTTTCAATCGCTTCCAGGAGTTTCTCCGGGCAACGTGTGGGCCTCCCTGTCGCTTTATTCAGGAACCCAAGGACGACCTCACCTTCAACACATAACGTGCCGTCTTGGTTGTACACTGCCTGCCCTATCCGGAGCTTTGCCATAGGAGGAGTCTGAATGGTGGCCACAACCCTGAGGTCGTCCCCCATCTTCGCCGAATGCTTATACTTACACTCCACCGACACGATAGGGATAGTAACCCCATCCTCCTCACACTTTTCGATAGGATACCCGAACTCCCTCATCATGTTGTTTCGGGCGCACTCGAAATATCTTATATAATTCGAGTGATGGACGATCCCCATCTGGTCCGTCTCGTAGTATCTCACCGGGAAAAATGTCTCCGAATACACCATAACAAAAATGTTAATATCTAAAACAAGTTTGTTATATTAATTAGATTTCAATGACTTAAGATTCTTCTCGAGATTTTCAATCTTCAAGAGGGCATCAGCCTCTTTTTTACGCTCAAGAGCCACGACTTTCTCAGGCGCATGGGCTGTGAAAGACTCGTTCGAGAGCTTTTTACGCACTCCCTCGAGGAATCCTCTCAATCTTGTGAGCTCCGACTCAATCTTCGCGATCTCCTCCGAAGCGTCAACCAAACCTCCTA
>JAFROA010000085.1 GCA_017429885.1 Bacteroidales bacterium
GCTGCATATCGATGGCCTGGTCGTTCTCATCGATGATCTCAAGACCAAGAATAGTCTCAATGATATCCTCCAGGGTAACAATGCCCTCGAAACAACCGTACTCATCAATAATCAAAGCCATTTGCTCACGCTTCTTCAGGAGTTCCTCCCAGACCTTGCTGAGTGAATCCTCCTCATTGAAGAACGAGATCGGGCGTTTGATTTCCTTGAGCCTCTTGTCAAACTCATCGTCGGCAAGTCCCTCAAGCGCGTCAGAGAGAAGGATATAGCCGGTAATATATTCCGGAGAATCGCCGTAAACCGGGATCCTGGAATAATGGAGATACTGCTCGTTCTTGTAGAAGTTCTTCAAGGTCATGTTCTCCTGGGCAGTCATCGCCACTATCCTCGGCGTCATAGCCTCGTAGGCGGGAACATTGTCCAGCTTCATTATATTCTGAATCACCTTGTTCTCGTCCGAGTCAATCACACCCTCTTCCACACCAATATTGGCCATCGCCGTGACTTCTTCCCTGCTGACAACCGCCTCATCCTCATCCTTGGAAAGAAGCTTTCCGAGAAGGCCGGCCAAGAGCACCAGCGGATACATCAAGACGATCAGGAGAGAGATCATCCTGGTTGCGAACCCCATAAGATGCTTCCAATAGGAGGTTCCTATGGTCTTGGGAGCAATCTCAGCGAAGACCAGGATAAGAAGCGTCATTATGGCGGAAATGATTCCAAACCAAGTGCTTCCAAAGAGAATAGTGGCTTGGCGGCCAACTCCCGCGGCACCAATCGTGTTGGCGATGGTGTTTAGTGACAGGATCGCGGCCAATGGCTTTTCCGTGTCGGTCTTGTATCTGAGGAACTTATCGGCAAGCTTGTACCCCTGCTCCTTCTTCATTGTGATAAAAGAGAGAGGCGTGGACAGGAGTGTCGCCTCCAAGATGGAGCAAAGGAACGAGATACATAGGGTCCCGAAAAGGAAAGTCAACAGAAGCGCCATAAAAACGAATTATCATGCGAATATAGCAATAATTCGACGAATGGCATAATAATAAGTGTCAGAACTTTATCGACATCCCGCCCATGACGGAACGACCGGCCATCGGCACAAATCCGATCTGGTAATAACGGTTGCTGTCCGGATGGTTATAGCCATCGAGAATCGATGAATAGACCCAACCGCTCGTGGCATACTTCCCATTGAAAATATTTCCTACCGATAGTGTAAGCTTCAGTTCCTCGACCATCAGCCTCGGCAGGCTCATCTTGTAGGAGATGTTGAAATCCGAGAAAGAGTATGCGGGGAGAGAGCGGTCAGCGTTGCCGGTGTTGTCCAGATACTGGCGGGATACATAATTCGTGTGCCAGACAGCCTCGAGCCCACCCGTGTGGAACCTTACGAAACCATTCAGGATAGCGGACGGGGAAAAAGCGAGAGGCGTGTCATCATAATGGATCGGCCTGAAAGAATCATCCCAGTCCTCGCTCGCCATCTCGGTGAAATCTTTCAACTTATTGACACTCAATGCGGCATTGCCTTCCAACGAGAGTAACCTGACCGCATGATATGCAGCTGTGAGTTCAACTCCGGTCCGGAAAGATCTCTTTATGTTGGTGGTCAACGGCTCCCCTATCTCGCTCTGCTCCCCGGTCTGTACAAGTTGGTTGTCGTAATCCATATAATAAAGATTAGCGCCGGCCTGGAGCCTCTTCGATGTGAAGTTGTACCCTGCCTCATAGTCAAGCACACTCTCGGCCACGGGGAAAGGATACTTGAAGTTGTCGGTGAAATTATCCCTTTGCGGCTCCCTGTGACTCATTGCGGCAGAGGCGTAAATATGGTTGTAACCCTTCACCCAGCTGATTCCAATCTTCGGGTTGATGAAGTCATATTTCTCATCGATATCAAGCTCCTGATTATACCACCGATCACCTTCCTCGTAGAACTTGTCGTTGATTCCATCCGTTTTATAGCCCACGTGGCGATATTGTATATCTCCGAAAGCCTTCCAGTAATGGGCGAAAGAATATGTAGCCTTGACATATGCGCTTCCGTCGAATTTGGTGGCATCAGAGTCATAATACTGATAAGGTCCGCGAGCAAGGAAGGTGTCAGACATTCCCTGATCCTTAATGTAAGTCACATAGCCATAATGGTTTCCGTCAAAATTCTGAACAGAGAAACCACCAACCAGATCCAAGGCGTCGGAATTATATCTGACGCTCCCGACAACTCCGTATGTGTCCTGACCGAGGCCTTTGCGGCGGACAAAATCTGTTTTCTTAACCCCGGGATAAGTCAAGCCGAACTTCTTAGGCTTATTGTCCGGGCGGAACTCCTCGTAGTAGCCATGACCATGGGTGTAATGCGCTGACACGCTGGCATCCCATCCTTCTCCAAGGCCGAAAGAGGCCGAGAGGATATTGTGGTCCTGCCAGAAATTATCCGTGGTTTTAGGCCAATAAGAGCCGTCTCGCATCTTGTAGCGTGCCATGGAATACTTACCGTCAGAATCTGTCACGAACAAACCATCAGATCCCGTAACCAGATATTCATAGAGGCTGTTGAAACGACCGAGCCCGACCTCACACATGTCTTTGTAGGTCTTGATGCCAGTTGTTGTGGCGTAACTCCAAGAACCATCATCGTAGCTTCCGTCCATCAGACTATAGTCGCCGTTGCCCGCCGTCACTCCATTCCAGGCCTGACCTGTCTGCTCGTAGTTTCCTATATTCCTGTACCTCAAGATGAATCCTCTTCCAAGCCACGTCAGTCCCCCATACCATGATCCTGACTTTCCGGCGGTTCCATGGATATACCCGTCAGTTCCTGTGGTGTGGAAGGATGCGTCTGCACTGAGGTGATTGCCCAACAAACCCGAGGAAATAGATATACCCGTATTATATGTATTGAAACTGCCGTAGGAGGCGTCTAACGTGACGGATGGGTCATACGAGATAGCCTTGGTTCGAAGAGCTACACTACCACCGAAAGCGCCGTCTCCATTAGTTGAGGTACCCACTCCCCTCTGGATCTGCACACTCTCAAGGAAATGGCTGTAGCTATTCATGTTAGCCCAGAAAACAGCCTGGTCCTCAGGAGAATTGAGGGGCACTCCGTCGATGGTCACGTTAATCCTGGAATCCCCCGCACCTCTAATCCGCAGATACGTGGTTCCAGTCCCTACACCGTTCTCGCTCCATGACAGGACACCAGGTGTTCCGGAGAGGAGGAAAGGCAGTTCTTTCCCGCTCACAGAGAAGTCCTTGAGGGATTCACGGTTTACATTAGAGACAGCGAACGGCGCATTTTTGGATGCCCTGACCCCTTGGACCACAGATGCTTCCAATGCCTCGACTTTGGAGGTGTCACGCTCCTGGGCGGCCATTACGCCGCAAGCCATGATGGCGGCCGAGAACGCCGCGAAAAAAGAAAAAACTCGCATAATAATTATATTTATGCGAGGGACACGCCTATTTGGCGCTTATGAGATTACGCTTCCCTTCGGCGGCATTACCCGCATCAGGTTCAATGGGTCTGATCTCAACCAGGACTTCTCCCGGTACCCCCGCTTTTTCTGTACGCGAATATACTATTTTTTCTCCACAAGTTCCACTTCGTAGAGACGTTTCCAGTATTTCCCCGTCAGATATATCTTCTTAGTCTCAGGATTATAGGCGATCCCGTTAAGCACATCTGTGTACTCATCCCTCAGATGCCTTGGAAGAAGCCCCGAACAGTCGATCGTAGCCTCGACATTGCCCGTCTCCGGATTGATGATGACTATCATGTCAGTCATGTAGACATTCGCCCAAATCTTCCCGTCAACCCACTCAAGCTCATTGAGTTGCGTTAATGGTCTGCCATTCATCTTCACTTGAAGGGCCTTCTGCTGCCGGAACTGGCCATCAAGCCAATACAACCTTGATGACCCGTCGCTGGCTATCAGGTTTTTACCATCTGTGGTCAAACCCCATCCTTCTCGGGGATAGCTGTATGTTTGCTTGTATTCCAGGGTGGCTGCGTCGTAGATGAAAGCCACTTTCTCACGCCATGTCAGGATGTAGATATTCCCATCCAACTCAGCCGATCCCTCGCAGAAATACTTACGGGCGAAGCTGAATTTTTTAATAGCCTTGCCAGTGGTGGGATCTACAAGCCTCAAAGTTGACTCCCCATACTGTCCCGTGGTCTCTATCATCTTGTCGCCCTGGAAAAACAACCCCTGGGTATAGGACATCTCGTCGTGGGGATATTCCTTAACGACCTTGACCTTGTATTGCCGGACCTTCGCGCTCGCGCACGAGGAAAGCGCCAAGGTCATGGCAGCTAAAACACATAGTATCAACAATTTCCTGTTCATCACCATCTCAATCTCGTATCCAGGTTGTAAATTTAATCAAAAATCACTCCATGTTGTTCTTCGCGCCACAGTACATTCGGCAGATCCCGAAGGTGAACGCCTTGTGGGTAACGTTCGTAAAGCCAGCCTGACGCATCTGCTCCATGAACTCCTTCTTGCCGGGAAATGCCTTGACCGAAGCCGGGAGATAAGCATATGCGGCCTTATCGCCTGAGACCTTACCCCCGATTATCGGGAGAATCCTAAGGAAATAAAGGTCATAAAACCAGCGGATGACTCTATTCTCAGGTCTTGACAACTCAAGGATAACGAGCCTGCCTCCCGGCTTGAGAACCCTGAGAGCTTCCCGAAGTCCCTTATCCCTGTTCTCGAAATTCCTAATTCCGAAAGCATTGACGACACGGTCAAAAGACCCATCAGGAAAGCTTAAATCCTCCCCGTCTCCAATCTGTGCCGAAATAACACTTTCCAGCTTGTTTTTCAACACCTTCTGACGCATTACCTCAAGCATTTCATTGGATATGTCAATCCCAATGACGCTCCCCTTTCCAATCGCTTTGGCGATAGCTATTGAGAAGTCACCTGTGCCGCATGCCACATCGAGTACCCGCGGATTCTCTCCGGCGTCGACAATCTTCTTGAGTGCCTTTCGTCTCCATATCTTGTCGATGGAAAGGGACAAGACATGGTTCAGGGAGTCATAGTCCTTGGCTATGCTGTCGAACATTCCCTCAATCTTCTCTTTTGATGGCATAAAGGAAAAACGCTATGAATTTCTAAATTTAGTCATTTTTCCACGATTGACCGCCTCCCGACGAAAAAACTTACCCGGCACGGGATTGTGGCCGTGAATTCTTTTTGTTAAATTCGCGGCACATTAGACAGGTGGGGCGATCCGCCGCGCCTTGGGATTCGTCCCGTGGTGAGGAAAGTCCGGACAGGTCAGGGCACCCTGCTGGGGAAAGCCCAGGCGGGAGAGATCTCGCGCAGCCGTGACAGAAAACAACCGCCGCAAGGCAAGGGTGAAAACGTGAGGTAAGAGCTCACGACGCCGTGTTGGCGACAACCGGCGGGCACGGCACCAGGGCCTGCAAAACCAAATATACTGGCAGATGAGGGCTGCCCGTCCGATGCCAGGGGGTAGGTCGCGAAGATAAATGGCGGATTTAAAAACAGAAACCGGCTTACGGCCCCACCTTTTTTTATAATCCAGTTCATAACGTTTGCAGTATAAGCCAAGTGCCATTATCGCATCCTCAGACCGTTTGCTTTATTGGTAAAAAGTTGTTTTATTTGTAATAATAGATTCCAATTATGAGACATAAACAACTTTATATTGCCGCATCTTTATTTATAGTATTAATAGCGTGCGATGAGTCTATTACTCCGCTTAATCCTGAAGATAATCGCGAAGACATGGTTATTTCTTCTATTAGTCGAGACAATCCATTTAGGATATCAGCTGACA
>JAFROA010000086.1 GCA_017429885.1 Bacteroidales bacterium
GATGTAATAGGTCAGGCCATTGTCCAGCTTACCCGTTTTAACGGCGGGATCATTGGGCAGCTGCTGAGCTCCGGCCAAAAAAGAACTGGCCATGACAACAGCGATGAGAATCAATAACTTCTTCATATCTTGATTATTAACTATTTCTCAATAAAAACTCCGCACCATGCGGCACGGAGTTTACGACACGTTTGACGGAGATTACTCGCCAGGGCTGATAGCGCCCATAGGGCAAGCGTCAGCGCAGGTGCCACAATCAATGCAGACCTCAGGGTCGATGGTGTAGAAATCGCCCTCGTGGATGGCGCCCTGAGGGCACTCTCCAGCGCAAGTTCCGCAAGCGATGCAATCAGTCTCAGAAATCTTGTATGCCATAATACCTAAATTTTGATTTGCAAATATATATTAAAAAATCAATCTATCCAACCGGTGAGAAAAAGGTTCATGATAGGCCTGGAAGGGGAATTTGTGGTAAGTGTCAGAATGATAAGGCACTCCCCTTTAGGCAAAGATGTGGTGTCAAGTTCCGCCTCAAGTTTTCCCTTGGCCCCAGGAGCGATATCCTGGAACGGGAACACTTTCACCCTGGAACTCTCGGAGTCAACCTTATATACTTTGAATGAGCTTTTCCCTTTATTCGCTATCTCGAATGAGGCTTTGACTTTTGTGCCCACCTTGACTTTACCGAAAGAGAAGGTGCTTTCCGAGGCCACTGGAACGGAAGCCCGATCCCGCTGCTCTTTCGTGAGCGAGGAAAAGTCCTCTTTAGTGATCGCATAGAACCCTATTCTGGACTTCCCCGAGCCGAGCTCCGGATTAGGATCCGCCACAACCGCCTCAGTGCCAGCGGCTTCCACAGCAGGCTCAGAGGAGGGACGCACCGTGGCTTTATAGATACGGCCATCCACAATAGGGGTAGCATAATAATAGTTCTTCCCCCAAAGACTCCTGTCCGCCTTTATTGTATAGACCAACTTGGCGGTGGCGCCCACGGGGATAGGGTTTTGCGAAAGTCTCAAAGTCAAGCCTTCGCTGACATTCTCGAACTTCACATTCAAGGGTTTGGAGCCAAGATTCGCCACCAGGGCCTCCCCGCTCTTGCTCTGTCCCTGGGAAAGATTACCCGCCTTTATGTCAACGGACTTGAATCCGAGATTGCCGAAACGGATCGCGTACAATTCCCCGAGACTGAGTTTCTTTTTGTGGCTTTCTCCCCTGAGCCGAAGAATAACCGGCTGCTTGGGCTCAGAGAAATACACTGTAAGATTCTTGTCGAAAGGATATCCACCCTCGTCATTCTTGTATGTGGCTTTGATGGTTCCCTTCTCCCCTGGCTTCAAAGGCTGCTTGGTCCACTCAACATCAGTGCATCCGCAGGAAGACACCACATTGTATATCACTAATGGTTTGTCACCAATGTTGGTAGCGGTGAAAGTGGCGGATACCGGGCCGTCGGAGACAAGGATATCCCCGAAATCATGCACAATCTTATCCAGCTTGACAACGCCTCCGAAGGTGTTGTCAGGCCCCGAGCCCTGACCATATAAAGTCTGGGACAGGACGGTCAGGATAACCGTGAAGATTAAGGATATGACACTTCTTCTCATGATTGACATGTTTCCGATGTAGGCCATTTGCAAATACCTTTCCAAACTTGAATGTGACGTGATTTTCAAATCCCGCCAAAAGTTAGTAAATTTGTATGATTTCGTATCAACTGGAAAAGTAAATGGCAGAGAAACGGACATTTGAGGAATACACAGACGCCAATATAAAGACCCTGGAAGGTGTCGAGCACATCCGGCGCAGGCCTGGAATGTACATCGGCCGTCTTGGGAACGGTTCCAACCCGGGAGACGGTATCTACGTTCTCCTAAAGGAAATCGTGGATAACTGCATAGATGAGTTCTCGGCTGGATTCGGCAACAAAGTTCTTATTGACATCGAAGATAAACAAGTCAAGATCAGGGATTTCGGCCGTGGAATCCCCCTTGGCTCAGTTGTCAAGGCGACCAGCGAGCTCAACACCGGAGGAAAATTCGACGACAAGGTTTTCAAGAAATCCGTTGGTCTCAACGGTGTGGGAACCAAGGCGGTCAACGCCCTTTCGGAGAAGTTTTATGTGGAATCATTCCGCGAGGGAGAAAGCTCATGGGCTAGCTATGAGCGGGGGGAGCTGAAGGAAAGCGGCAAGAAGGACAAGGTCAACGAGAAGAACGGTACTCTGGTGATCTTCACCCCGGACAACGAGATGTTCGGCGGCTTCGAGTTCAACATGGACTATGTCGAGACCATGGTGAAGAACTATTCGTACCTCAAAAAAGGTCTGACTCTGGTCCTGAACGGCACTTCCTATAAGTCCGACAACGGCCTTCTGGATCTCGTGAGGGAGAATATGTCCGAGACTCCCTTGTACGAACCGATACATCTGGAGGATGACGACATCGAGGTCGTGCTGACCCACGGCAACTCCTACGGCGAGAATATATCCTCATTCGTGAATGGCCAGAACACCAGGGATGGTGGAACCCACCTCGCGGCGTTCAGGGAGGCTATAGCGAAGACTCTGAAAGAGTATTTCAAGAAAGACTACAAGCCTGAGGACTGCCGCCAGGGTATAATCGGAGCCATCAGCATCCAGATTCAGGAGCCTAATTTCGAGGGGCAGACCAAGACCAAGCTGGGTTCCACATACATGTGGGAGAAGTATAAGACTGACGAGCATGGCAAGAAGATACAGAATCCGGATGGTTCCTTGGAGATAGACAGGGGACCTACCATCAGGTCTTTCGTCAACGACTTCGTCGCCAGACATCTCGACAACTACCTCAGGATCCATCTCGATGTCGTCCCGATCATTGAGAACAAGATCAAGGAGTCACAAGCTGAGCGCGAAGAGATAGCGGGAATCCAGAAAAAGACCCGCGAGCGTAACAAAAAGGCAAATGTCTACAACCGCAAA
Source organism: Bacteroidales bacterium (assembly GCA_017429885.1). Lineage (GTDB taxonomy): Bacteria > Bacteroidota > Bacteroidia > Bacteroidales > UBA932 > Cryptobacteroides. The sequence continues at coordinate 2,963 of JAFROA010000086.1, forward strand.
CTCCGCGACTGCCGCTACCACTTCTGCGACAAGATGCCCAAAGGCAAGGAGGAGATGGCTGAGAAGACCAGCATATTCATAACGGAGGGAGACTCCGCGTCCGGAACCATCACGAAAGTCAGAAACGCTGAGTACCAGGCCGTATTCAGCCTCAGGGGAAAGCCTATCAACTGCTACAAGGAAAGCCGCAAGAGAGTCGCCGAGAATGAGGAGCTTAACCTTCTCATCTCTGCCCTCGGCGTCGAGGATGACCTTGACAATCTCCGTTACAACAACATCATTGTCGCGACCGATGCTGATGATGACGGTATGCACATCCGGATGCTGGTACTGACATTCTTCATGAAGTATTACCCGGATCTCATCCGAAGAGGCCACGTCCATATTCTCCAGACTCCCCTTTTCAGGGTCGCAAACAAGAAGGAAAGGCGTTATTGCTACTCATCCGAGGAGAAGGAGAAGGCGATAAAGGCTTTGAAGACAGCTGTCCAGATCACCAGGTTCAAAGGTCTTGGAGAGATCTCTTCCGACGAGTTCGTGGATTTCATCGGAGAGGACATGAGGCTCGATCTCGTGAAACTGTCAGACGAGGAATCGATAGCGGACATTATGGAGTTCTATATGGGTGACAACACCATCGACCGTCAGAACTTCATCAGGGCCAACCTGAAGTCCGAGGAAGAACTGGAAGATATTAACATTTAATTAGATAGGAATATGACACGTTGGGCGCGATTCTGTGGATGGACGCTGAAGAAGATGGGCTGGACCACTGTCGGAGGTCCTGTCCCGGAAAAAAAGGCCATAATCCTGGGAGTTCCCCACACATCGGCGATGGATTTCATCGTCTCATACCTGTTTTACACCCAATTCGCCGCGCAAAAGGCCAGGGTGATGATTAAAAAGGAGTTTTTCTTCTGGCCGATAGGTCCGCTCATCAAAAGGATGGGAGCCGTACCCGTGGACAGAAGCAACGCCACATCGATGGTCAAGAGCCTTATCGACCATATGGAAGGAGAAGACACCTTCATACTCGCGATAGCCCCTGAGGGAACGCGTAAGGCCACTAAAAGATGGAAAACAGGCTATCACGTGATTGCGAAGGCCGTGGGTTGCCCGGTTTACCTGGGATATTTCGACTGGGGCCGCAAAAGAGTCAGCGCTGGCGAGAAAGTGGAGCTGACCGATGACGCCAGGGCCGACACTGAGCGTATCCAAGGTATATATGAGCAAATGGGGCTCCAAGGCAAGCACCCGGAAGGATTTGTCACACATTAATTTAGCGCGATGTCAATCCAGACCCTTTTGAAGCAGAGCAGGGAGAATTATGTGACCACTCTGTCCAAACTATTCGAGATGGCGACCGACACCTTCGCCAAGAGACCGCTATCTTGTTTTGTGGACGGAGGGCAGGAATACACCTACGACAGTTTCAAACACAAGTGTCTGGAGCTTTCCCAGCGTTTCAACCGCTTCGGGATAAGCGCTGGAGATAAGGTGGCGATCTTGTCCAACAACATGCCTAACTGGACTGTCGCCATGTTCTCATGCGTTCCTTTCGGAAGGGTTACAGTTCCTATTCTCCCGGACTCCTCAGAGAGCGAGGTGACAAACATCCTCACCCACTCAGAGTGCAAGGCGATATTCATCTCCAGGCGTCTTCTGAAGAAACTATCTGAAGAGGTAAAGGAAAAACTAACCCTTGTCATCGACATAGAGACTTTCGAGTTCATCAAGAAAGACGACCAAGCCTTCACCTGCGAGGGTCACTCCAGCGAGCCACAAGCTGATGACCTGGCCTCAATCATCTACACCTCAGGTACTTCCGGCACCGCCAAGGGAGTGATGCTGAGCCACCGCAATTTCTGCCAGAATATCATAGCCGCTTTCCACGCCCAACCCGCGGGAAAGAAGGACCGCTGGCTTTCCATCCTCCCGATGTCTCACACATACGAGATGGCCTTCAGCGTCCTCTATCCCCTCTTTGTCGGCGGCTGCGTGTATTATATCAAGAAACCCCCGACACCATCCATCCTCATGGACGCGATGAAGAAAGTACGGCCCACCATAATGTGCGCGGTGCCTCTCATCATCGAGAAAGTGTACAGGAACAGTGTCCTTCCCACTATTGAGAGAAGCCGCACATTATCCTGGATGAGCAAGAAAATGCCCAGGATCCTTTATTGGTTAGTCGGCAAGAAGTTATACAAGTCTTTCGGAGGCAAGTTAAAGTTCTTCGGTGTTGGAGGATCCAAGCTGGATTCCACGGTTGAGGAATTCCTCAACAAGGCTCATTTCCCTTATGCCATCGGCTACGGCCTCACAGAGACAGCGCCACTTATCACCAACGCCTGCGTCGGGAAGACAGTGGTCGGCTCAATCGGAGTACCGGCCTACAATGTACAGGTAAAGCTCCAGAATGTCGATCCGGC
>JAFROA010000087.1 GCA_017429885.1 Bacteroidales bacterium
GCGTACCCCTTCATGACGGCAACGAAGTCATTCTGAGCGAAGCGAAGAATCTATCTTCGTGGGAGGAGTTTACTGTTGAGGTGAATCCGGAGGACATTGTCGAGAAGGGTGAGGAATATGTGAGAGGGCTTTTGGTGATGGGGGTGAACCGCGTCAGCATGGGGGTACAGTCCTTTGACGATGAAATCCTGAAATGGATGAACCGCCGCCATGACTCAGCCACCGCTGTTGAGGCTTTCCGGATCCTGCGTCGATGCGGGGTCGGGAATATCAGTATAGATTTGATATTCGGTCTTCCGCGGTTGTCCGATGAGTTATGGTTAGAGACAATCGGCAAAGCCTTGGAACTTGAGCCTGAGCATATCTCAGCATATCAGTTATCAATAGAAGAAGGAAGCGCTCTTGAGAGACTGATAGCCCAGGGCAAATTCACGGAGGCTACCGATGAGCAGTGCCGCCGTCAGTATGACCTTCTTTGCGAGCGTCTCGGCGAGGCAGGTTACCATCATTATGAGATATCCAATTTCGCCCTTCCTGGCCGTGAAGCCGTCCACAACAGCGCTTACTGGAGACGGGTCCCTTATGTGGGTCTTGGTCCGGGAGCTCATTCATTATCAGCTGGTTCCGTAAGGTCTTGGAATAGCGGGACCCTCAAGGAATATTCCAGGGAAGAAGAAGTATTGACCCCGGAAGACATCCGTGTCGAGCGGATTATGCTACCTCTCCGAACCGATGTGGGCCTCCCTGAGTCCGAACTACGTTCCCTCGCCGGCGATGCATCCGTCGACCACCTCCTCTCCGAAGGTGCTCTTGTTCTCTGTCATTCTGAGCGAAGCGAAGAATATATACGTATTCCGGAGGATCATTTCTTCACCTCCGATGACATCATTCGTGATCTGATCTGATACTCCCCGTCAAGGACGTGTGACAGCTCCGGCGACTATGTTGGCGACTTGGGCGCGTAGTCTGGCAAGACTGCCCTTATCCTCTGGATGGACCCTGTTGGTCAAGATAATGAGGGCGGTTTTTGTCTTCATGTCAATGACTACTGAAGGCCCGGTGTAGCCTGTGTGCCAGATGCTTGTCTCGGGGTCGAAAATGTCCCCTCTGGTTCCGGGATTCCATCCGTCTTTGTCCCAACCTAACGCGCGGCCGACCATAGGGTCATTCTGTATCGGAACCTCGCACATCAAATCAACGGTTAGTGGACCGAGGATGCGTTGGCCGGTCGAGCCGGCCATGACAGCCTGTGGCAGTGCGCCTCTGTTCATGATAGTGGCGCAGATGACGCTTAGATCCATTGCGTTGGAGAACACCCCGGCATTGCCTGAGTTCCCGCCCATTATCCTGCGGGCGAGGGGATCGTGGACATCTCCCCTGAGCGGAAGTCCGTCAGCCTGAACCTCGGTCGGGGCGCACATCTTTTTGAGCTCATCATCAGGAAGATAAGTGGTGTGCTTAAGGCCTAGGGGAGTGAATATATGGCTTTGGGCATAATCACAAATACGCTCACCGGTCACTCTCTCAAGGATTCTTTGCAAAGTCACGAAGTTGAGGCAACTGTAGAGGCACTTGGTTCCCGGCTTGAAATTCCTGTTGACCTTTGTGGCGATATAGGTCTCGAACTCGTTTGGCGTAAGCTCCCCATATTCAGCGACATAGTCATCCACAGTGACATAAGCGTCCAGACCCGAGGAATGTGTCATCAGATCCCGGATCGTAATGTCAACTGTCTCTCCTGTCTCAGGATCCACCCATGGCTTGAAGCCGGGGATGTACATGTCCACCCTGTCGGTGAGCCTGACGAAACCATTCTCAATCAATTGCATGAAAGAAAGTGTAGTCCCGACGCATTTGCTCACGGAAGCAAGATCGAACATTGTCTCCACGGTCATGGGCTCAACCTCAGGGACCAACGCCCTGTTCCCATAGGCCTTGAGATAAGCGATTTTGTCACCCCTGACGACGGACACTACCGCACCAGGGATTGTCTTCTCTGAGATGGCTTCCTCAATGACCCGGTCCACCTGTGACAGCCTCACCCCGTCCATGCCGCATTTCTCCGGTTTTGAGAATTTCAGCGGCTCTTGTGCGGAGGTGACAAAGGCCGCCAATAAGGCGGCCCATATTAATACGATTCGTTTCATTAAAAGACTAATGTGGCGGAGATAGGATAGTGGTCAGAGATGAATTTGCGCTCCATGTAAGGCTTGGTGATCGTCTCGTATTCCGGGCAAGAGCTGAATCCCTTGTACCATATGAAGTCTATGATAGAGTTCGGGCTGGCTTTCCCCCAACCATTGAAAGTCTGGTGGTGGTCGGTCTTGGCAGCCTCCTCGCGGGCGTTTTTCATCATCTTTTTCATGTCGTCGAACTCAGGACGGTCATAAGTCATGTTGAAGTCACCTGTGACAACCATAGGTAGTCCTTTGGGATTGATGCTGTCGATCCTGTCGACGATGAGTTTCATGCCGTTCTTCCTGGCCTCCCAGCCGACATGGTCGAGGTGGGTGTTGACATAGTAGTACTTTTTGCCGCTGGCCTTGTCCTTCAGGAGTGCCCAGGTAGCCGTGCGGAAACAGGCAGCGTCCCAGCCCATCGAAGGAACTTCGGGAGTCTCTGAGAGCCAGAATGTTCCCCACTTGAGAAGCTTGGTCGTCTTCTTGTTGTAGAAGATGGACATGTGCTCGCCCTCGTGCTTTCCATCTTCACGGCCGACACCTACGCTCTTGTAGTCCTGGCATGCCTCTTCAAGGTATTTCACCTGGAAATCATAAGCCTCCTGGACTCCGAAGATGTCCGGTTTCTGGTCGTCGATCATCATTGCAGAAGCCGGGTAGCGGAACTCCCAAGAATTGGTGCCGTCCTTGGCTACGCCCAGGCGGATGTTGTAGGAGATAACTTTGATGTCAGCAGTCTTTTTCTTTGCTGAGACACTGAAAGGCAGGACCATGAGGGCTGCCATCATGATAAGGAGATATCTTTTCATGTTGGATTGTGTTACTAATACCACAAATTTAACAATTTGTAGTAATTTTGTCTTATCAAAGTCAAAAAAAGTAATCCCATGGCAGAAGAAACGTTCAATGAATATGGAAAGGAGGAGGCGATAGCCCTTCTTTTCGAAGGCACTGGTTTCGATCGAGAGGAAAAACCGGCTTTCGAGGCGGCCCCAGGCAGCACTGTGGTACAGGCCAGTCGTTTCTTCGTGGAAGGGATAGATTTTGACCTGACCTATTTCACCTTGAAGCATTTAGGCTACAAATGCATCTCTGCCCTGGCGGGAGAGATCTACGCTGCCATGGCCCATCCAAGGAGCCTGTCAGTTAAGCTCGGA
>JAFROA010000088.1 GCA_017429885.1 Bacteroidales bacterium
CACACAGGACACTATTGAAGTCAACTCCCGTTTCTTCGGAGGAGACACTAGCCAGGTTCCGAAGCAGGCTATGTCTGTCGGCGTGGCCACTGTTTGTGATGCCGCCGAGGTTCTTATCCTCGCATTTGGCAGCAAGAAGGCAAGAGTAGTCGCCCAGGCTGTGGAGGGATCCGTCAGCCACTATGTCACTCTCTCCGCCCTCCAGCTCCATGAGAACGGGATTGTCGTGCTTGACGAGCCTGCCGCAGGTGAGCTGAAAGTTAACTCATACAAATATTTCAAAGCTGTGGAAGCAGCTGAGAACAAATAGTTTAAATATAATAACAAACATGAAAAACAAGTTTTTGCTCGCCAGCCTTTTGATGCTGGTGTCTGTAGGAATGTACGCCCAAGAGGATGCTTCCGCCAAGAAATATGGATTCAAATCCGCCATCATCAAGATCAACACCGAGATTCTTGGCAGAACTATAGAGTCGACCGCTTACGTGGACAACTACGGCGCACAGACCAGCCAGGTGGTTGAGATGAATGTCCCCCTTAAAGGAGATGTGAAGAGCGCGACAATCGTGAGGGACGGCAAATCCTATACTGTGAACTACACATCGAAGAAAATCGAGGTGGCGGACGCCATCGAGCAGCCGAATTTCCTTAATCCCACCTCTGCGGATAAAGAGAAATACAACATTAAAGAATTGGCTGAAGATATGGTTCTCGGCAAGAAATGTGTTGTGTATATTCTTGATACAGACTATAATGGCACACCTGCCACGATGACCGTATGGTGCTATAAAGGATATCCCATGAAGAGCGAGACCGATACCGGTATCTTCAAAGTCACCACCGAGGTGACCTCTTTTGAGGAGAACGCTGATGTCCCTGCCGATGTTCTTGAGATTCCTGATTACAAAATCAAGAAAAAGAAATAAAACAACTTAACAATCATTCGAGATGAAAACCAAGTTTTTGTTCGCCAGCTTATTGATGCTGGTTTCTCTTGGACTCTTCGCCCAAGAGAACGCTCCCGTGAAAAAATACGGGTTCAAATCCGCCATTGTCAAGATTTCCACCGACATGATGGGGCAGACTGTACAATCTACCGCTTACATTGACGAGTACGGTGCCAAAGAGTGCCAGAAAGTCAAGATGAGTGTCCCTGGAATGGGAGAGTTGGAGAGCGGCTCAATCATGAAAGACGGCAAAGCCTGGTCTATCAACTACACCATGAAGCAGGTTCAGGAAGTCGATCTTGGAGCTACGAAACAGCCTAACTTCCTTGAACTTACTGATGAGATGAAGAAAGAGTTCAAGATCCAGGAGGCCGGAACAGGCAAGGTCCTTGACAAGGACTGCGTCATCTACACCATGGAGACTGAGACCCAAGGGATGACCGCCAAACTCAAAGTCTGGTGCTACAAAGGTTTCACCCTCAAATCCGTCACAGAGATCAGCGGTATGGCGATCACAGCCACCGCCACGGATTTCCAGGAGGATGCCATGGTTCTTCCTCAGGTATTTGACGTTCCTAAATACTAGTCCATTATAGATGAGCGATTTCCGTATTTTCGTAGAGAAGTATCCCGAATTCCAGGTTGAGGCGCGGAGCCTTTTGTCCGAGCTTAATGAGAACCTTCAGCTCAAGCTGAAGACACTGAGGTTGATTAATGTCTACGATCTTTTCGGATTCACACCGGAACTGCTTGAGACGAGCCGTTACAGCGTGTTCGGAGAGATTGTCACTGATTCAGTAACTGACGTGATGCCTGACGCGGCCAAGTATATCGCCGTAGAGTACCTCCCTGGTCAGTTCGACCAGAGGGCGGCCTCGGCAGTGGACTGCGTCCATCTTATCGACCCGAAGGCTGAGATCAACATCAAGAGCTCTAAACTCATAATAGTCGACGACGACGCCTCAAAGGATACTCTGGACAAGATCCGCCGTTATGTGATCAATCCAGTGGAATCAAGGGAAAAAGACCTCGGAAAGCTATCCGACACTGAGCATGCGGCCGTCAGGGATGTTCCGGTGCTAGAAGGATTTCGCTCAATGGAAGGTCCTGATCTTAAGGCATATTGCAAAAAGATGGGGCTCGCGATGAATGAGGATGACCTCGCCGAGGTAGTGAGATATTTCACCGCTGAAGGCAGGGATCCCAATGAGACCGAGCTCAGGATCCTGGACACATACTGGAGTGACCATTGCCGTCACACCACATTCACAACAGAGCTTGAGGACATTTCCATCGAGGAATCCTTCATAAAGGAAGACATCGAGGGCACAATGAGTCTATACCTCAAAATGCGCTCGGAGCTTGGCCGCGAAGGCAAAGGACTGAACCTCATGGATATGGCCACGATAGGTGCGAAATACCTCAGGAAAGCCGGGAAGCTGGATGATATGGAGGTGAGTGAGGAGAACAACGCCTGCAGCATTTTCATTGACGTCAATGTCGATGGTGAGACCGAGCGCTGGCTCCTGATGTTCAAGAACGAGACTCACAACCATCCCACCGAGATTGAACCGTTTGGAGGCGCCGCGACTTGCCTTGGAGGTGCCATCAGGGATCCCCTCTCCGGACGTTCATACGTCTATCAGGCAATGCGCGTCACTGGTGCCGGGGATATTTACAAGCCTGTCTCTGAGACGATTCCAGGCAAGCTTCCCCAGAAGGTTATCACCCGTAAGGCCGCTCAGGGATATTCCAGCTACGGCAATCAGATCGGACTTGCCACGACCCATGTCAGGGAGATTTTCCACGAAGGTTACACGGCGAAGAGGATGGAGGTCGGAGCGGTGGTTGGAGCCGTTAAGGCCGCTAATGTAAGGCGTGAGAGCCCCGTTCCTGGCGACGTGGTGATGATGCTTGGAGGCCGCACCGGCAGGGATGGTATTGGTGGAGCCACGGGCTCATCCAAGGAGCACACCGAGGAATCCCTCGAGACCTGCGGCAGCGAGGTGCAGAAAGGTAATCCGCCGGAGGAGAGGAAGCTAGAGAGACTGTTCCGCAGACCTGAGGTGACCTCTTTGATAAAGAAATCCAATGACTTCGGGGCCGGAGGTGTCAGCGTCGCCATCGGTGAGTTAACCGCCGGACTGGACATTTACCTCGACCGGGTACCTGTCAAATACAGTGGAATGAACTCCACGGAACTCGCTATCAGTGAGTCGCAGGAGAGAATGGCGGTCGTGATCGAGGCTGCCAACGAGGAGAAGTTCAAGGAGTATTGCCACTCTGAGAACATCGAGGTGACCCATGTCGCTGATGTGACTGACACCGAGAGGATGAGAATGTTCAACAAGGGCGAGTTGGTCGTTGATCTCCGCAGGGACTTCATCGACAGCGCCGGTGCGAAACACTATTCCAAGGCTACCGTCGGAGCCGTTGATGACTCAGACCCGTTCTCTCGTGACGTTCCCGGGAAAAACTTGAAAGAGAGAATGTTCGCCAATCTTCAGGATCCCAATGTAACAAGCCAGAAGGGTCTGATAGAGATGTTTGATTCAACAATCGGGCGCTCTACAGTCTTGATGCCTTTTGGAGGTGAGCTGCAGACCACTGAGACCCAAGTCTCGGTCCAGAAGCTTCCGGTTGACGGGTTCACTGACACGGCCAGCATGATGGCATTCGGATTCAATCCAGACCTCTGCGACTGGAGCCCATACCACGGTGCGGCATATTCATTCGTCGAAGCATGCTCGAAGATCGTCGCCGCAGGAGGCGACTGGAAGACAATGAGATTCTCTTGCCAGGAATATTTCGAGAGAATGACTTCCGACCCTCACACCTGGGGCAAACCTACCGCAGCGCTTCTCGGAGCCTTGAAGATGCAGGAGGCCTTTGGGCTGCCGTCTATTGGTGGAAAAGACTCCATGAGCGGTTCATTTGAAACCGAGCACGGTCCTATCCACGTTCCTCCCACCCTTATCGCATTCGGTATTACTCCAGTAAAGGTCGGTGATGTCATCTCCCCCGAATTCAAGTGGGAAGGCGACAGGCTGTACCTTGTGAGACACACGCCGCTTGCCAACAAGATGCCTGATGTCGAGCAACTCAAGAGGAACTGGGACAATATCCTAGCTAAAATCAAGGACGGAACGATTGTGGCCGCCTGGTCTGTCGGATTCGGTGGTGTAGCCGAGGCTCTCTGCAAGATGAGTTTCGGAAACGCCTTCGGTTTCGACGTGAAACTCAGCGAGGATGACCTGTTCAATCTTTCCTATGGATCGATCGTGATCGAGACCGACGGGGAAGTGAGTTTTGAGAATGCTGAGCTGATCGGCGATGTCACTTCTGGAGAAGATGGGAATGTCCAGGTCAACGGTACTTCCATCTCCATTTTCGAGTTGATGGATTTCAACGGTTCCCTTTTCGAGAAAGTCTACCCTGCTGTCAGCGAATCATCCCACAAGAGGCTTATGCCTCGTGGAATGGAAGGAGTCAAGCCGTTTAAAGCCAAGAAGACAGATCTCGAATATAAGGGTCCGAAGGTGGACAAGGTCATCGCCTACCTGCCCGTATTCCCCGGAACGAACTGCGACTATGACTCAGCCAAGGCCTTCCGTAAGGCAGGAGCAGAGGTTCACATGACAGTGTTCCGTAACCTATCCGACAAGGATGTCTTCGACTCTATCGACGAAATGGCCGCCGGTATCCGGAACTGCCAGATACTCATGCTCTCAGGAGGATTCTCAGCGGGTGATGAGCCTGACGGTAGCGGCAAATTCATCGCCAATGTGCTGAACAACGAGGTGATAGCCTCAGCAATTGAGGATTTGCTGTCCCGGGGCGGTCTTATCCTCGGAATATGCAACGGCTTCCAGGCTCTTGTCAAGTCTGGATTGCTTCCTTTTGGTGAGCTAGGAAAAGTCACCGAAGACTCTCCCACGCTGTTCCGCAATGACATCAACCGCCACATCTCGCAGATGGTCACCACAAGAGTGGCAACCACAAACTCACCATGGTTGCGGGGTATGACCATTGGCGACGAGTATACCATCCCGGTGAGCCATGGAGAGGGCAAATTCGTTGTGAATGAGGAACTCGCGAGGGAGTTATTCGCAAACGGACAGGTGGCTTTCCAGTATGTGGATCCACTCACTGACGAGCCCACGATGGAGTCACCTTACAACCCAAACGGTTCTTATTATGCCATTGAGGGTATAATCAGCCGCAACGGCCAGATACTCGGCAAAATGGGCCACAGCGAGCGCTATGAGGCAGGATTGTTCAAGAATATCGAAGCCGATCTCGAGCAACCTCTGTTCGACAACGCCGTAAGATATTTCGGAGTTAAATAATGACAGGTAAAGAACGAATCAGGACTGTCCTGGAACACCACGAGGCAGACAAGATTGCGGTAGATTTCGGAACGACACCTGTTACCGGAATCCATTGCAAGGTTGTTGAGGCATTACGTAAGCACTATGGGCTGGATGATCACCCGGTCTATGTCCATGAACCCGGACAAATGCTGGGATATATCGAAGACGACCTGGCTGAAGCCCTCGGCACTGATACAGCCGGTTGCTTCGCTCCGAAAAACTCAATCGGAGTCTGGAACAATGACTGGAAGGAATACCGGATGCCATGGGGTCAGGTGGTGATGCTTCCCGCCAGGATGGTTGATTCTTTCACTGAGAAAGACGGTGGTCTCTATTCCTATCCAGAGGGAGACAAATCCCTGCCGCCTTCCTGCCATATGCCTGAACGCTGCTACTTCTTCGATTCAATCGAACGTCAGCAAGGTGAGATTGATGACGACAATCTCAATGTCGAGGATAATCTCCAGGAATACGGAGAAATAGACGATGAGACCCTATCTTATTGGAAGACTGTCACCGACAGGGCAGCCAAGACAGGACGGGCTGTTGTGGCGGGATTCGGAGGAATGGCCCTGGGGGATGTCGCCAGGATAATATCTCCAGCGATTCGCGAGCCTAGAGGTATAAGGAGTGTGGCGGAGTGGTATATGTCCACAGTCTGTCGGCCAGATTACATCAAGGAACTATTCGACCGCATTTCCACCTTGGCAGTCAAGAACCTCGAGAAAATCTATTCAGTCGTGGGTGACAAGGTGGATGTGGTTTATGTTTGCGGAGCTGATTTCGGCACGCAGACCAGCCAGTTCATGTCAGTTGAGACTCTCAACGAACTGTATGTACCCTACTACAAGCGGATGAACGACTGGATTCACCAAAACACAAACTGGAAGACGTTCAAACATTGCTGCGGGGCTATATATCCCTTAATGGACAGCTTGATCAACGCGGGATTCGACATCATCAATCCAGTGCAGATAGCGGCAAAGGACATGGATCCGCAGAGACTCAAAGATGAATTCGGTGACCGCGTCACTTTCTGGGGCGGAGGAGTCGACACCCAGAAGACTCTGCCGTTCGGAACTCCCGCCCAAGTACGAGATGAGGTCCTCAAGCTATGCGAGATATTCAGTAAAGACGGAGGATTCGTCTATAACACCGTTCACAACATCCAGGCTAATGTTCCTGTCGAGAATGTGGTTGCACTCATGGATGCTTTAAAAGAAGTTCGCTCATAATATGGACAAACTCTACGAAGCCATCTTCAAGGGGATGGCCCCATTGGCAAAAACAGCCGTCCAGGAAGCCTTGGACAACAACAAATCACCACAGGACATTATCGACGGATCCATGATTCCGGCGATGGAAGCTATTGGACAGGAATTCGAGGCCGGCAAGGTCTTCGTGCCAAACCTTCTTCTCAGCGCAAGGGCCATGAAATCGGCTCTGGACATCCTAAAGCCGCTCATGATGGCTGGACTGACCACCTCTCTTGGGACAGTTGTCATCGGAACGGTAAAGGGAGATCTCCACGACATTGGCAAAAACCTGGTTGCATCGATGCTTGAAGGACGTGG
>JAFROA010000009.1 GCA_017429885.1 Bacteroidales bacterium
CAGATGCAGATACACAAAGCCAGACACCGTCTCAATGTAGGTTATATCGCTAACCCACACTTGGTTAGCCGCAGTCAAGACCAGATCCTTCACCAGGTTCGGGAACTGGTGTAGCCAACTGGCGCTCCAGGTTGTCCTCACGGACCTTTTGCGACAGTTCACTTTCAAATGGTGCCGGTCGAGTATGTCAAACAACTTGTCGCGACTTATCGCGCCCGGATATACCTTGTTGATCTCGTGCCATAGTTTTCGGCCGCCCATCTTACCCATCTCTCTCCTTAACTCGGCAATCAGATCCAGGACGATACTCTCTTCCGCATTCTCCTGATAGCTATAGCTAAGTCTCTGATAGTAAGCTTGTCTTGTCTTGCCAAACAGTGCGCATATTGTCTCTACCGATACCTTCGGATGCAACATGCGAAGCTTACCTACTGCTTGGCTCCAGCTTTTTTTCTGATGTCAACCCCGAACTGCTCCTCCGCGACATCAATCATTACGCTATACGCTTCAGCTTTGAGTTTTTCGGCCCTGAGTTCTGCTTTCAAGCGAGAGATCTCGCTCTCGAGCGCCATCTCTTTCGCCTTTAGTGCCTTCAACTCAGACCGATCCTGGTTCTCGTTCTTCTTTGTCACCGTCTCGCCATTTAAAGGATTGTCCAGTGCAAAGATAGTCATCCATCTCGACAATGTACAATGACCGAGTCCATTTCTGGTCTGGAAGTGCTCCATTGACTCCCCGGAGGAGAGGTAGGCTTGGATGATACTCAACTTCTCATCCTTGCTGTAAGTCTTTCTGTCCATTTTGTCCTAAATAAAGTTTACAGTTTTACATCATTCAGTGTAAACCTATTTCAGGACAAGTCAATACTTTCGGAGCGTAGCGACCGGGGGAGTCTGAGGGGAACGCCCCTCAGTAAATAGAAGGGCCCAAGGGCACAGAAAAAGCACCGCAATCCAGCGGTGCTTTTCTGTGCCCAAAGCCGGGCTCGAACCGGCACGTCTTTAAAGGACATTGGATTTTGAGTCCAACGCGTCTACCAATTCCGCCATTCGGGCAGTAAACGGATGGACTGCAAAGATATCTATTTTCTCGTAAATCACAAAATGTAGGAATAAAAGTTGATGGTATCGCAAAAGGATGGGAATCAGTGTTCCTATTGACAAGAAATCTACTTATATTTGTAAGATGATATATCAGAAGATATATCAATTGACTGGTAACCCTTAAGAATAAAAGAATATGAGACTCGAAGGAAGACGCGAAAGCACTAACGTCGAAGACCGCCGCGGAATGAGTGGCGGGGCCATAGCAGGAGGCCTCGGAGGAGGCGCCATCATCATCGCCCTGATTGTCATGTTGCTTGGAGGAGATCCCACATCGGTTCTCCAGCAGGCTGGCAGCGTGCAGCAAACTGAGCAGACTGGAGAAGTGACTTTCTCTGAGGAGGAACAAGAACTCGCTTCATTCGCGAAGAAGATTCTCGCCGGCACGGAAGACATCTGGACCGCCCAGTTCGCCAAATATGGCTATCAGTATCAAGCGCCAAAGATGGTCCTCTACACAGGAACCACCTCTTCAGGCTGCGGTACGGCCAACTCACAGGTGGGACCTTTCTACTGCTCCGCTGACCAGACTGTTTATCTCGACCTGAGTTTCCTCTCGACTATGAGACAGCAGATTGGAGCTGACGGAGATCTCGCTTACGCTTATGTCATCGCCCATGAGGTCGGTCACCATGTCGAGTACCTTCTCGGGACCCTTTCGAAGGCCCACCAGAAAATGAACCAGTCCAGCAAGGCTGTAGCCAACCAATGGAGTGTCAGGCTTGAGCTTCTGGCTGACTATTACGCAGGAGTCTGGGCTAACAACGACAACGCCAGATTCCGTTCAATCGAACCCGGAGACATTGAGAGGGCTCTCGATTGCGCTTCCAAGATTGGTGACGACTATCTCCAGAAGAAAGCCCAGGGCTATGTGGTCTCGGAGTCCTTCACGCACGGGACAGCCCAGCAAAGATATAACTGGCTCAAGAAAGGCCTGACTTACGGGGACCTTGAGCACGGCAACACATTCGAGATTGACTACAACAAACTGTAGAGCTTAATCCCTTTCGGGAATACGAAATTTATCATAATAACAAAACGAAACACAAGCTCAATATGAAACATTTCTCACTACCTAAAGACGGCGGACTGATTGAGGAGAACCTGCCTAAAGGCATCCTCCATTCCCACGAGAACATCACCGCCGAGATTTTCGATGACGCCACAATCGGGAGCGAGCGTATCGCCCAATTGATCATCAAGGCTATCTCAGACCACGAGAAAGCCTCTCTGCCCAGAGCCTTCAAACTCGGGCTCACAACCGGTGTGACCCCGTCGATTCTCTACAGGAGACTCGCCGAGATGTACCGTGGTGGCGAGGTCTCTTTCTCCAATGTCGAGGTCTATTCCATCGACGAGTACTATCCTTGCGGAAAAGACTCGGCCCAAAGCCGTAACAACAGGCTCCATAAGGAGTTCCTTGACTTGGTGGACATCAAGCCCGAGAATATTCATATTCCCGACGGCACCATCCCTGAGGATTGTGTCTCGGATTACTGCGTCGAGTTCGACAAGACCGCCCGCGGACTGGATCTCCTGGTGATCGGTGTCGGGGAAGGTGGCCAGGTCGGTTTCAACGAGGCGGGTGCTTCTGAGAAGAGCCGTACCAGAGTGGTGCCGCTTTCCTACCAATCAAGGAAAATACAAGCTCGTAACTTCAATGGTGACATGTCAGTCACCCCCAAGTCCGCCATCACCATGGGCATAGGAACCATGATGAGTTCCCGCAGGATCATACTCATGGCTTGGGGCGAGGATAAGGCCGAAGTCGTCCGCAAAGTAGTCGAGGGAGGCATTGAGCCCACATGTCCGGCAACATATCTCCAGAAGCACGATAACATCAGCTTCTACACGGACGAGATGTCCGCTTCGCTTCTCACCAGGATTATCGCCCCTTGGACCGTCGGACCTTGCGAGTGGACTCCGAAACTTATACGCAAAGCCGTCGTGTGGCTCTGCGAGAAGGTCCACAAGCCCATCCTGAAACTCTCTCAGAAGGACTATCTCGAGAACTCTCTCGGAGAGCTTCTTGAGCTTTACGGCCCGTTCGACAAGATCAACATAGATGTGTTCAACGAGTTGCAACACACCATAACGGGATGGCCCGGAGGAAAGCCTAATGCCGATGACACGACAAGACCTGTCAAATCGACTCCGTTCCCCAAGACGGTGCTCATCTTCTCTCCTCACCCGGATGACGACGTCATCTCAATGGGAGGCACTTTCATCCGCCTTGTCCATCAGGGACATGACGTCCACGTGGCTTATGAGACCTCAGGAGACCTCGCGGTCCACGATGACGTGGTCCTGCAGCATATGGACGCCGCTCGCCAGTTGGGCTTCGGGGACAGGTTCGATGAGGTCAAGGCCATCATCGCATCGAAGAAGCCCGGGGAGCCCGAGCCAAAGGAGTTGTTGGCTCTCAAAGCGGCCATCAGGCGCAGCGAGGCCAGAGGTGCTGACAGAAGCTTCGGCCTTAACGACAACACCAATGTTCATTTCCTGAACCTCCCGTTCTATGAGTCAGGCGGTGTCACCAAACTTCCCCGCACACAAGCGGATCTTGA
>JAFROA010000089.1 GCA_017429885.1 Bacteroidales bacterium
GAGTGGCAAGCGCCAGAGCGGGAACATCCGTTTCCCCGACGGATTCAAATATGACTATTGCAACCCTGACGCCCTGTTGACCCGCATGAGCGTCAAAGACGGCAAGATCGTCACCCCGGAAGGTATTGAATATGAGGTGCTTTGGATTCCCGAGAACGAGAGGATGCTGCCTGGGACCATCGAGAAAATCAAGGAATTGGTGAACTACGGAGCGAAGGTCATCGCCAAGGCCCCGTTAGCCCCAGCTACCCTCAACGAGGATGAGGCCGCCCGCTTCGACAGCGCAGTGGAGTCCCTTTGGGGCGAGGCTCAGGAAGGAAAGATCACCAAGATCGGCAAAGGAAAGCTCGCCGTGGGAATTGAGCTGGCCGACGCCCTGAAAGCATTCGGCCTGAAGCCTCATATCCAGGATGGCGGAGCTGAGATCATCTGGAGCGAGAGGGAGGTTGATGGAGCCAAGTGGTATTATATCGCCGCCCCAGTCGGAGAGAGTTTCAACGGAACCATAAAGCTCGAGGGCAAGGGCAAAGCCGAGTGGTGGGATCCGGTAAGCGGTTCAGTCAAGTCATTGAAAGCAAAGGGCTGGGGCAGGATGAAGAAAGTCCATCTGGACCTAGCCAAAGCCGAGAGCGGCTTCGTCGTGTTCAGAAGCGGAGCCTCCGCGCCAGCCGCCAAGGAGAAGGCATTCGCTCCCAAGCCCGACGCCGGACGGATCGCCGTGGAGGGATGGACCGTCAAGTTCCCCGATGGCTGGGGAGCCCCAACAGAGCCTCTCGCGATTAATGAACTGAAGCCTTGGAAGGACCTCCCGCTCGGCGAGGAAGGCAAGGCGTTCTCCGGAACAGCCACTTACGAGGCCAGCTTCACTGTCGACAAGAGTCAAATCGGGAAAGATTTAGTCCTGAATCTCGGCAATGTCGACTTCATCGCAGACGTCAAGGTCAACGGGAAAAGCGCCGGAGTCCTTTGGACGGAGCCATATTCAATGGATATCAGCGACCTCGTCCAAGAGGGTGAGAACACCTTGACCGTTGATGTGACCGGTACCTGGTTCAACCGCCTAGCCTATGACGCGTCAAAGCCCGAGGCGGAGAGGAAGACCTGGACCATCGCCGGCCCTGCCGCCGGAAGCCAACTTCGCGACTCAGGACTCCTCGGACCTGTCTCAATCATTTATTAAGCCGTATGAAAAGATCCCTTCCATTCCTGATCATAGCGTCAGCCATATTGCTGTCCTCATGCCAAAAGAAAACAGACTTGTCGGGCTCTTGGGAATTCGCCCTGGACCCCGAAGGGGCGATGACTGCCGGGGCGAAGTTCGAGGACAACATCCGCCTGCCCGGCACGACAGACCTCGCCGGGAAGGGTAACGAACCTTCGGAAACAGTTGAAACCATGAGGCTTAGCCGGCGCCACTCGTACGTCGGGAAAGCCTGGTATCGCAAAAGGATCACAATCCCGGTGGGATGGTCGCGGAAAGATGTCTTCCTGTTTCTGGAGCGCGCAAAAGCCACCACATTGTTCCTTGACGGAAAAGAGATCGGCTCTGAGAATAGCATTTCCACTCCCCAGGAATACAATCTCGGACATCTGAAGCCTGGCTTCCACACGGTTGAGATCATGGTGGACAATTCCGGAGGGGTTCCTGATGGAGTCATCAGGAGTTCTCACATGTATTCAGAGGACACCCAGACCAATTGGAACGGAATCATCGGGAAGATTGAGTTGAGTGTGTCCCAAAAGCGGGATCGGCTGACGAGAGCGGGAAAGATTATGCCCAGGTTGGAGATCACCGACGGACAGTTCACCGCTGGAGGTCATAAAGTGTTTCTCAGGGGTAAGCACGACGCCTGCGTCTTCCCCTAGACGGGGCACACCCCGATGGACAAGGAAGCATGGTCTGAATATCTGGGCAAATGTGCCGATTATGGTATCAACC
>JAFROA010000090.1 GCA_017429885.1 Bacteroidales bacterium
GTCATCAGAACTGACCAAGCCCCGCTGATCCAAGACACGGCTTTGCCTTTCCGGACTTTGTGGAAAATCATCCCGACCAAGGCGCCAAATGAGATGATCACTGTCCACCAGAAGAACATGTTGAAAACAGGTGCCCCGAAAAAGTACTTCAGAGCCCCGAAAGCCGCTGTGATGAGACCGATTACCAACACCTTGAAATAGACGTTGCAGCTGGCCCAGAAGCGATAAATCAGCATTCCGAGACCATTCAGTCCACCCCAGATCATGAAGTTCCAGCTGGCTCCGTGCCATAGGCCTCCGAGGAGCATGGTGTCCATCCTGTTGATGTCGGAAATCAACTCCTTACGCCAGCTCTTCTTGAAAGCGATCAGGCAAGCTACAATGACGGTCAATACCAGTACACTTCCAAACACCCACCAGCTGCCTGCCAAGGCGGAGGCAAGGAACGCGATCCCGAGGATGATCGCATAAGACCCGAATGTGCCGTTGCGGTTGCCTCCCAATGGAATATACAAGTAATCCTGAAGCCACTTGGAAAGAGAAATATGCCACCTCTTCCAGAATTCTCCAGCATTCTTGGCCTTATAAGGAGAGTTGAAGTTCTTGGGAAGGTAGAATCCCATCAGCATCGCCAC
Source organism: Bacteroidales bacterium (assembly GCA_017429885.1). Lineage (GTDB taxonomy): Bacteria > Bacteroidota > Bacteroidia > Bacteroidales > UBA932 > Cryptobacteroides. Next base: position 636 of record JAFROA010000090.1, read on the forward strand.
TCCGGTCGCTATGTCGGTATATCCCGAGAAGTCGGCATAGACCTGAAGGGAATATCCGAATAAGGCTGTCAGATTCTCAAACCCCGTGTAGAGCAGCGGGTTCTCGAACACCCTGTCGCAGAAATTGACAGCAAGGTAGTCACTGAGAACCAGCTTCTTGGCAAGTCCGTTCAGAATCCAGAAGACAGCGAAGCCAAATTGAGTCCTGCCAAGGAAGAATGGCTTGCGCAGCTGAGGGATGAATTCCTTTGCCCTGACAATAGGGCCGGCGACGAGTTGGGGGAAGAAGCTCAGATAGAATCCGAAGTCAAGGAAATTCCGCACCGGCTTGATCCCGTATTTGTGTTTAGACGTTTCGGTGACAGAAACGCCACGGGATACGTCCACAACATAGCTGATGGCTTGGAAGATGAAGAACGAGATACCGACAGGAAGGAATATTGAGTCTACGCTGAAGGCTCCTGAACCAACCACGGAATTGCCCCAGGTCGCTATCCAGTCTTTAACGACGAATGACGTTCCGAACAAGTTGTTCAATACGTCCGTTATGAAATAGGCGTACTTATAATAACAAAGGAGCGACAGGTCCACGACCACACTCAAGGCGACCACCGTCCTGCGCCAGAAAGCCCTTTTACAATGAGGTAGGAGCAACCCTGCCAGATAGTTATACACTATCACGAAGCCCAGGAGCATCAGGAATAGCCCGCTGGTCTTGTAATAGAAAAACAAGCTCACAAAGAACAGGAAGGCGTTCCTCAGCAGCACCTTGTTCTTGAATACGCAGAGGAAAGCCAAGACAATGGCGAAGAAGGCCCAGAAATAAAACTGGGTGAACAACAGCGGGTGAGCCTGATCGAAAGCGAACAGGTCTCTCAAAAACCGCAGTGACACTTCCCTCAAGCCAGCCATGACTTTCTTCTCAAATGCTCTATATACTTCGCCATGAAGGCGTTAAACAACAGGTCCCCCAAGATCGTGTAGCCTTCATCGGTGAAATGGATCTTATCTCTCCGCGCCAGCCCAGCCTCTTCCCAACGCTTCATCGACCCCAGGCCTCCCATGATGTCAAACATATCCCAATAGCCCCCACCACAATCCTGGCAAAGGCGGAAAAACGCCTCCTCTGCCTCAAGGCCATTGCGGTTCACCGCATAGACTCTACGGCGCACCCGCTTGAAGCTATCGTTATTGGAGACAAACAACAAGGCGCAATCCGGATTGACTGAGCGCACCCTGGACACAAGCACTTTGTACTTGGCTATAAAATCCTCTTGGGTGAAATCTTTCCCTGAGGCATCGTTTATACCGATAGCGAATATCACCAAATCCGGATTGACCATCCGCAAATCCCTCTCGAAATCCTCACAACGAAGATAGGAAGGCACGGCGGCACCATTGACGCCAATCCCCGTGACGGAAATACCCGGGAAAGGGTTGTCCAGGTATATTCCCGTCAAGGTCAGCTCACCCCTTTTACCAGCCACGGCGACCTTGACAGAATCCTGCGACTCTGGAAGCAGATAGGACCAGCAGGATTTGTCCTCGACCCTGACCCCCTGAAGGGTGTCCCCGGAATCCAATACGACAACCGGAAACCGCTCACCGTCAGTGGCATATCCCAGAATATTCAACCTGTCGAACTTGAAATCAGGATCCGCTGGAGTGGCGTTTCTCGCCTTAAGGACTATCTTCACTGAAGCGGTCGAGTCGGAGGTTGTGACGGCCATTCCTGTAAGACCAAGCCTCCTGGGCAGATCCCTCTTCACATTCTTCGTGACTTCCCATTCCCCTTCATAACGGGAACGGTAGCTGCTGGGTGTATTTGTTTTCGCGGCGGTGAAAGGAAAAACCATCCCGCGGCCGCCCTCTATACCGTCACCGAGGGCTAGGAGATCGTTGCGGAACCGCCTCGTGAGAGTGCCGCCCTGGACATGGGAACCGCCTATGTGCATAATCCGGAAGTTCCCGGAACCTGTCAGCAGGGCTCCATCCATCTTCGCGAACGCTTTCTCAAAAGCGGAGCTGTCACCCAGGAATACTATCTTGTTGCGCTCGAAGCTGGCGAATTCCAGGTCGGGCACTTCCTTACGTACCGTCTGCCCAAACAGGACAGACGGAATCAGCATGAGCGCCGCCAATGAATATGCCGCCAACTTTCTCATAACGTATCTCTTACCGCAAGAGTGTCCCTTCTATCCGGGAGCGAGTCAAGGTATTCTCTAACAACATATTCCGAAAGATTTGAGCGTAGTCTGCGGAAGTCGTCATAGAGAAGCAGAGACTTCGCCAAAGCGCTTCCCACCTCTGCCGCTCCCTTGGTTGTGAAATGGATATAGTCCGGTCCAGCCAGCTGCGGGCTATGGTTGACCCACTCCTTCATTGAGCCGACTCCTCCCATCATATTAAAGGTGTCCCAATAGGCTATGCCGTTCTGGAGACAGTGGACTTTGAGCGAGTCGTTCAGTTCCGGGAGCAACGGCCAAGTCACCAGGCTGCCATTGACGCTCTTGCTCATATCCGCCGGACCGACAAATAAGAGCTTCGCCCATGGGGCGACTTTCTTGAAAAACTCAAACTGCGTCTCCAGCTTGTTCATATAGATGGAAATCGCCTTCCTTGAGCTTATTCCGGGCATGGCGTTGCCTCCGAACTGGAGAATAATCAACCGGGTGTCCGTCTTCTTATAAGAATCCCTTAACACAGTCGAGTCGATCCCTGACAAGATTGTCCCTGAGCAGCCTCGTAGAGCCACGTTATCGACCGTGACACCCGGGCCGCCATCAAGCATGATCCCGTATATCTCAGCGGTTCCGTTCAATGTGAGATATCCTTGCTTCACGCCATGCGGAAGATCCCATGACACGACAGAGACACCATTGACTGATTTGTCAACCGACGCTGTCATAAGAGACAAAGTGTCACATTTAAGGCTCATATTGAGCCCCGGGCTACTATGTCCGAAGAGAACGGAAACTTTGGAAATGGACTTCACCCCTTCCTGGGCATAGCGGTTCTCGGCGCGCCTGAAACTGAAACGAGCCTCACCGGAGAGGATGGCATATCTGGTCAGAGGACCATATCGATGGGTGGGAGACCTCTTCGAGAGTGTGTCTGAGACAAGGGAATATCTTGTCAGGCTTCCAGAGGTGCTCTGAGAGACAGACACCGAAGACATCGGTTTCAGGATGGGCACCATGCCGGGACCGGATCCGCCGAAACGCTCTTGCAGCATCTGCCTGAGCATCGAGGAGATGCGGTCCATCTCAAGCTGCGAGTCTCCGTAATGTGCGATCCTGACAACCTGCCCTGAGGATGCGGCTGTGTCCAAACCGGCGAAAAGCTGGTCAAAGAATGTGTAATCATCCCCGGGGAGATGTATCCTGTTGGGGTTGGATGTGAGATATTCTTTATAAAAAGCAAGGGTGTCTCCTTGCTCCCTGACCATCTCGTAGCTTTTGCGGACCGCCAGCAGCACAGAGTCAACATCTACGGCAGACCCTTCATTCTCAAGATCCTGAAGAGCTGATTCGTAGGAAGGAAACCTCAACTTGACGCCAGCCACCTCTACCCCTTCAGAGGGAAAGAAGTACCAACAGGCGAACATCAGCGCGAACAGCGCCAGGAAAAACAACACTATCTTGTGAGGTTTCATCTTTCGGCGAAAACGGCGTCAAAGTTACAAATTTATTATCTTTGTAAAATTGACAACCATTTATTATGAGAAAATATATCCTGCTTATCCTTTCACTCGCAGTCTTATCATCTTGCGAGGTTCATCATTTAATCAACGACCCAGACTATCGCGATCAGATGGAGAAAGACCTCCAAGCCAAGCTTAATGGTGAAGGAAACCTGAAGCAGTTTTACCAGGTTGATGACTTGATCATCACAACCGAGGAAAAAGAAGCGCTCCAGTTCCTCTACGCCTACATGCCTCTAGCTGACCTGACTGATTACACCACTGAATATTACCTGTCTAATGTCCGGTCCTCTCTCGACACCCGTGACGAGATGGGCTGGAACGTGCCTGAGCGCGAATTCAGGCATTTTGTCCTGCCGATAAGGGTGAACAACGAGGATCTGGACTCCTCCAGGGTGGTGTTCGCGAGGGAGATTAAGCCCAGGATAAAAGGCATGCCGATGAAAGACGCCATCCTGGAAGTCAATCACTGGTGCCACGAGAAACTCACCTACAAACCCTCCGACGCGAGGACTCTGTCCCCCTTGTCAAGTATGAGAAGTTCCTTGGGGCGCTGCGGCGAGGAATCCACTTTCACAGTCGCGGCATTGCGTTCTGTCGGTATTCCGGCCAGGCAGGTTTACACCCCCCGCTGGGCCCACTCCGACGACAATCACGCCTGGGTGGAGGCTTGGGCTGACGGCACATGGTACTTCCTCGGAGCGTGCGAGCCTGAGGCTGTGCTCAATCTCGGATGGTTCAACACACCGGCGAGCAGGGGCCTCCTGATGCACACAAGGGTCTTCGGCCGCTACGACGGACCGGAGGAGAAGGTCATGGAAGGAGCCAATTACACCGAAATCAATCTGATAGACAACTACGCCAAGACTGCTAAGGTGGATTTCAAGGTGGTTTATGAGGACGGAACACCTGTCGACAGCGCCCTTGTGGACTTCGACATCTACAATTACGCCGAGTTCTATCCCGCCCTGGCGAAATACACCGACAAGGAAGGCAAGACCTTCCTCACCGCCGGCATGGGAGACATGCTCGCATGGGCCTCCAAAGGCGGGAAGTACGGTCACTCAAAGGTTTCCTTCGGAAAGGACTCTCTCGTCACAATCGTGATTACGGGCGAGCACCCTGACATGTCAGAGAGCATGATGATAGTCCCTCCCGTCGGCGGAGCTAATATTCCTGAAGTCTCCGAGGAACAGAGGAAAGCCAACGGTGAGCGTACCGCTCATGAAGATCAGGTCCGCAAGGCCTATATGGCCACCTTCGCCAAGGATGACGGGACTCCTAAGGGCGGATTCCTCGCCAAGGCGGCAGGCAACCACGAGGTGATCGAGGGCTTCCTGGCGGCACACCCTGACCAGAGGGCGCTCGACCTTCTCGGTTCGCTTTCCGACAAGGACATGATCGATGTCACACGGGAGATATTGGAAGACAGTTATCAGGACACCGAGGCCATCCTCTGCCCGAGAGTCGCCAATGAGTTCCTCACTCCATATAAAGGATTCTTCAAGAGCGCATTATCAGAAAGTGAGAAAGCATCTCTCTCAAACCCCGCCAACCTTATCAATTGGGTGAAGGAGAATATCACCCTCCTCAACGACACAAAGGCTTGGAGGATCACGATGTCCCCTATCGGCGTTTTCAAATCCAGGCTTGCCGACCCTAACTCCAGGGAAATCTTCTTTGTCGCCCTCGCCAGGACCTTTGGCATTGACGCCCGAAAGGATCCCGTGACAGGAAAGGTGCAGTATAATTCCAACGGATGGATTGACGTGGATTTCGAGGCCGCTAAGGAAGGTGTCTCCCCGAAGGGAAAGGTGGTGCTCAAATACATCCCCACACCTAAACTCGCCAACCCCGGCTATTACAGCAATTTCACTATCAGTAAGATCCAAGACGGTCGGACCAACCTGCTCGCCTTCGACGAGGGCCAGGTTGACATGGGCGGCGGAGTCAGCTGGGAGAATGTGTTCAAGAAGGGGACTGAGATCGACACCGGCGACTACATCCTCGTGAGTGGCAACCGCCTTTCGGACGGAAGTGTTCCTGTGACCATGAAGAAATTCACCGTCAAGGAAGGCCAGACAACGACTGTTGACCTGGTCATCGAGATTCCTGACAACAAGCTCAGCGTGATCGGCGAGTTCGACTCCGAGACAAGATACAAGAAATCAGCCACTTCCGAGCCTGTGTCAGTTCTCTCAACCACCGGCCGAGGAGTGTTTGTCATCGGATTCCTCACCCCTCGCCATGAGCCCTCGGTCCACGCCGTCAACGACCTGATCGCGGCCAAGGACGGCCTCGAGAAATGGGGACGCCCGATCCTGCTCCTTACAAGTGAGGATGGTCTTGACTGGGTCAAGGAATATGCCTCCCGCATGCCGTCGAATGTCAGTTACGGCATCGCCCCCAAGGAGATGCTCGAAGGCACGATGCCCCGGGTCATGATCGCCGACACCTTCAACCGGGTGTTCTTCAAGACCGAAGGATATACCATCGGTCTTGGCGACCAACTGCTCGGAGCAATAGCGAAACTATAACCAATTTAACAGAATAAAAATATAAATATGGGAAAATCCCTCCTCCTGTTCCTGGCTATCGCAGGGACGAGTCTCTCGGCAAATGCCCAGAGATCCGCGGCTATCGATCTCCTTCGTTCAAAGGAACCAACTGACTATGTGTGGGTTGCTGCCCACAGAGCGGACTGCGTCTATGCTCCGGAGAACTCCCTCGAAGCCCTCGAACATGCCCTGTTTTTCGGCTCGGACATCATTGAGACTGACGCTCGCATCACAAAGGACGGCCATATAGTCATAATGCATGACTACACGGTTGACCGGATGACCGACGGCACAGGGACTATCTCGGAAATGACTCTCGACCAGATCAAAAATCTCCACCTGAAGACCAACTGGGGAGGAAAGACCTCACTTGAGGTCCCCACCCTGGAAGAATTCATAAAGGTCGCCAAGGGCAAGGCCTGCCTTTACCTTGACAAGGCCTCTTACGACCTCCCTGGCAATGAGCCAGGAACTTTTGTCAGGCAGCTTCTCAAGGTACTCAAGGAACATGACGCGCTGGAAGAGGCGATATTCGTACTGGACTGGCCATATGAGAAGGCCAAGAGAATATTCGGGGACGACCTTGAGAAAGTGATCTATTGCCCGGTGATAGACGACAAGATCCCGGATCTGGAGAAGTACGTTGACGAATATCTCAACAAGTTGAAACCCATTGCCTTCCAATTCCGAATGGACACAGTTGACTCTGTGACTTACCGGCTTCTTCCCAAGATCCTCGCCTCTGGGTCAAGGGCGTTTATAGCGGCCACATGGGATCACCACACCGCCGGCCACAGCGATAACGCCTCGATCTTCAAGCGCCCTTCTGAAGGTTGGGGTTGGCTGGTGGCGCAAGGGTTCAACATCCTGGAGACGAACTACCAGAACGACCTGATCCGCTTTCTAAAGTATGAAAACCTGCGGGATTTGTAACGACAGCTTTGAAAATCTCCACAAATCCCGAATAATTGTTTAAATATTCATTATTTTACGCCATTCCAGTTTACTATTTTGATTTATTTACTATATTCGTTAACTTTTTTGAAGAGCCACATCCTCTGAAAGAGTATAACACAAACCATTCAAAACCATTTTTATGTTCAAATCAACACTCAAATCCGGACTGTTGCTGGCCGTGGCCGCGATAGTCTCTGGAGGATGGTTGTTCCAGGCGCAAGCCTCCGAGGCCGATTCCCAGGCGATGGTTCAGCAGAACCAGACCTGCTCAGGAGTCGTCGTCGATGAGGCCGGTGTGCCGGTAATCGGAGCGGCCGTCCTTATCAAGGGAACTCTCAAGGGAACCTCCACTGATGTCGATGGACGTTTCACCCTTCCCCAGGCCAAGACTGGCGATGTCCTTGAGGTCTCCTCAGTCGGATACCTTCCCGCCGAAGTGGTGTGGAACGGGAGTCCCCTCAACGTGACCCTTAAGGAAGACAGGCTGTCCATAGAGGAGTCTGTCGTCGTGGGTTACGGTGTCCAGAAGAAAGTCAA